>NZ_JAYGHW010000104.1:0-28472 GCF_034932185.1 Spirulina sp. CCNP1310
TCCTAAAGCGGCCCCATCCCCGCAACCCAAACGGGAGCCGGTGGCGGCCTCAGCGCCCACTGTGCCTCAAAACCCAACGGCCAAACCGGCCGCCAAACCAGCATCACCGCCGAAAACTGCCCCTGGTGTTGACCCCACCGATCCGTTTTTCATTGTGGTTGAATCTCCAGGGGTTAGCACCCTTAACCCCGATAGTCCCTTTGCCCCGCCCCCGCCGGAGGTGTTAGCGGCTCCCCCACCAGAGCCACCGCCTGGGGTGATCAATCCCTTTGCTCCCTTAGATCCCGCCGCTGAGTTAACCCCCGATCCCCTTCCTCCGGAGGGCTTTAATCCCTTCTTGGGGGAGTTTAAGCCGGGGATGCAGTCTTCCCCCGCTGCCAAAGCATCGCCCTTTGATCTCGATGATGCTTTGGATTTAGAGGGAGGGGATGCTTTGGGGGATCTTGCTGATGATCCCTTGGTAGATCAAGATTTGGATCTTTCGGCCTATGGTCTAAATTTGGAGCCAGCGATCGCCCCTGCCCAAGCTGCGGAGAATTTGGGGGGACTCAATTTTGAAGACCCGGATTTTGATGATCCGGCCTTCGATGATCCGAATTTTGTGCCTGAGGATGTAGCTGTTTCTCCAATCAATGCCTTTGAAGATCCCGATTTTGGGGAGGATCTCGACGTTACACCCCAAGATTCAGCCTCGTCCTCCATGAGTGCCTTTGAAGATCCGGATTTAGATGATCCGGATTTAGATGATCCGGATTTTGAAGATCCCGATGTGATCCCAGGGGCGATCGCCCCTCCCGTAACCCTTGCGCCCCAAGCATCCCCAGCCGATGCCGATGGGATCGGGGTTGTACTTGAACCGATTCCCTATGATGCCTTTGACTGTCTTCATGTCCATCTAGATCAGCGCGATCACGGTGTAACGGGGTTGGCTATCAGTCCCGATGGCAGCATCATTTATACTTGCGGCCCCGATACCTATATCTGCGCTTGGGAACTCTACGAACTCAATAAGTTTGCCCAGTTTGATCTCTATTCCAAGGGGGCAGATTGTTTAGCCCTCACCCCCGACGGCACAACGCTGCTCACCGGAGCTAGCCAGGGCAATATGAAACGGTGGGATGTCACCACGGGCCAATTGATTGCCACGTTTAATGAGGCTTCGATGGGGGTGAATGGGGTGGCGATCGCCTTTGATGGCCAAACCGTTGTCACCAGTGCCAACGAGAGTAATTTAAAACTGTGGGATTATGATACGGGAGATCTATTGGGGCCGGTGAATGATGAATCCTTTGGCTCTACGGGGGTGGCGATCGCCCCCGATGGCCGCACGGTTTTAAATAGCTCATTAAAAAGCAATATCTGTTTTTGGGATTTGGCTACCGGGGAATTGTTGGGGCCCCTCAATGATGAATCCTTTGGGGCAACGGCGGTGACTGTTAGCCCCGATGGTCAAGCGGTGATCAGCGGCCATCAAGATGGCGTGTTAGCGATCGCCGATTGGGAAACCGGAGCGCCGATCCGGATCATCAAAGCCCATGATGATGCCATTACCGCTATTGCCGTCAGCCCCGATGGTTGGTACATCGTCACCGCAACGTTAACGGAAATGAAACTGTGGGGCTGTTGGCCTGAAAATTAGCATGGCGGAGTTGATGGGCGATCGCTCAATTTTTGGCTCAATTGTTGGCTCAATTGTTGGCTTAAATTTTGGCTGAATTCTTGATCGTTGGGGCTTAAGGTCGGTAAAAGGTTAGCAAGGTTAGCGTCGGTAAAAGGTTAGCAAGGAGGGAAAACCATGGGGGAAAAGGCGATTTTATGTGGCTATTACGGCAAGGGCAATGGGGGGGATGAGGCCCTGTTGGCAACATTGTTGCAGATGTTGCCGGATCACGTTCAGCCGATTGTTTTATCCGGGAATCCCCAGGAAACCTACAGCCGTTATGGGGTGGAAAGTTGCGATCGCAATTCTGCCTTTGCCCTTTGGGAAGCTTGCCAAAAAGCCGATTATTTCCTTTGGGGCGGCGGTAGTTTAATGCAGGATGTCACCAGTTGGGCGAGTCCGATCTATTACGGGGGGGTGATGGGGTTTGCCCAACAGCAGGGTTTAAAGGCGATCGCCTGGGGCCAGGGTATTGGCCCTCTTAAACGGCCCTTCACCCAATGGTTAACCCGCAAAGTTTTAGAAGGTTGCGCAGCGGTATCGGTGCGCGATCGCGCTTCGGCGGATTTAGTCCAAACATGGGGAATCACGCCGGTATTAGCCCCCGATCCCGTTTGGGCCTTGACCGCAGAACCTTGGGGAGCGAGTTGGCCTAAGCCCACCGTGGCGATCACGCTTCGCCCCCATGCTACCCTGACCCCCCAACGATTACAAACCCTGATCACGGCTTTGCAAATCCTCCAACGGGAAACTGCCGCGCATCTGTTGCTTGTCCCCTTCCATCAAGGAGAAGATTTAGCATTGGCGGCGGCGATCGCCCCTCAACTGCAAGGCCCGGTGGAGATTATCCAAGAACCCGATCCGATCAAGCTCAAGGGCCTATTCCAACAGGTGGATTTAGCCATAGGGATGCGGCTCCACAGTTTGATCATGGCGGTTTCGGAAGGCTGTCGGGCGGTGGCGTTGAGCTATGACCCGAAGGTATCGCAACTGATGGCAACAGTGGGGTTGCCGGGTTGGGAGATGGGGCAATTACCGGAGGAGGCCGGGGCGATCGCTCAGGTTTTCGGGGAAACGTTAGCCGGGGCAGGGATTGAGGATGAGGCGATCGCCCAATTCAAAACTGAAGCCCAATGGCATCGGGATCTCCTTCATTTAGTGATGTCGAAAACCCCGTAGGGGCGAAAAATCTTTCGCCCCCCCACAAATTTTTCGCCCCTACTTTTTGGCAGTGGGGGGCGATCGCGGTTAGAATTCAGCCAATTTGAGCCAATTTGAGCTAAGTTTGAGCCAATTTTTTAGGGGCGATTATGAGTTATAGCGTCAGGATGACGGATCTACCCCCCAGTGAACGGCCCCGCGAACGGCTGTTAGAGTTGGGGGCGAAAAATTTGTCTAATGCAGAATTATTGGCGATTTTATTGGCCACAGGTCAAGGGCCGGGCAAACTCTCGGCGGTGGGTTTAGGCCATTTCATCCTCCAAACCTTTAGCGAATCCCACCAGGAAGATCCCTTAAGTGTGTTGCGCGATTGTAGCGGTGAGGAGTTGATGACCATTGATGGCATTGGCCCGGCAAAGGCGGCGACGGTGTTAGCGGCCATTGAATTGGGCAAACGGGCCTTTATCCTGCGCCCCGCTCCTCAAGCGATCATTGATAGCCCCCAATCCGCCGCCGATGCCCTCAGCCATGATTTGATGTGGCAACATCAGGAACGGTTTGCGGTGTTGCTGTTGAATACGAAAAATGCCCTCCTGGCGCGACAGGTGGTTTCCATCGGCACAGCCACCGAAACCCTCGCCCATCCCCGCGATATTTTCCGGGAAGCGGTGCGCAAAAATGCCACCCGCCTCGTCATCGCCCATAATCACCCCTCCGGCATCACCGACCCTTCCCCGGAGGATATCCAGTTAACGGCGCAACTCTTGCAAGGGGGGCAACTTTTGGCCATGCCGATTTTAGATCATGTCATTTTGGGCAATGGCAATTTTAGCAGTTTGCGCAAACTTACGGATCTGTGGGAACGCTACCCCCAAGGGGATTAAGCCGTTTCAACTGGGATAAACAGTTTTTGTTTGGGGGCATATTGCCAAGCAATGCCGTCGGGATCTTTTTGGCGACTCCATTCGCCAAAACTGGGATCAGATTTGCGCTTGGTGAGGGTTCCGGAATGGACATCCAGGCGTTTGGCCAGTTCGGCTTGAATCAGGGCGGTGGGTTGGGAAGTTGTGGGGGAGGCGATCGCCTCCCGGCTCAGGGCTTCAAAATCCGCCACCGGCTCACTATCGGCAAAAATCGCCCCCAACGCACTGGCGGTGAGGAAATAGTAGGCGGTTCCCTGCTCGCCCAATTGCTGCCGTTTTGCGCCGTAATCATTGGCCCGCTGTTCTAAAAACCGTTGGGCCACACCTAGGGGAAATTCAGAGCGCAGGGACAGATCAACGGCGGTTAGACAGCCTTTGTTTTCCTTTAACAGAGCATTAAAAGCGGGGTTAATTTTATCCCCCATCATTTTCCATTGGTACTGTTGCCAAAATTGGAGGGCGAGGGCGATCGCCACAATCCCCAACAAAATCGGCCAAGCAGAGTACAAAAAAACCACCAACAAGGCAAAGGGAATAATCAGAATCAGAATGCTAGCGGTACTGCGATCAATTACTTGTCCAGTCATAGTTTTCCCAGAATGCGATGTGCCAGGCTAGCGATCGCGCCCTTCCCCCTTGCCCTGCACCGGGCCAACTTGCTTAGATCAGAGTTTAAATTTTCTGCTCATTGGGCAACTGGCAAGGAATTGCGCAACGCTCTTGATGAAAGTCAAGATCTTCAACAAGACCATTCACCCTTTAGTTTAGGCCGTTTTTGCCAGACTGGATAATTCTAAACGAGCAAACATTGCCGCCCTTGCCTGGAGCGCAACGCGGTCATCGAGTTTTGGCAACTCAATTGCGGTTTGATATTTTTCCTGGAGGGCGGTTTGGATCAGCCAGTCGGCAAGGAAAGGATTTTTCGGTAACAGGGGGCCATGGGAATAGGTGGCGATCGCATGGCGATGGAAAGCCCCCTCCCAACCATCTTCGCCATTGTTGCCGTAGCCCTTAATCACTTTCCCCAAGGGGGCAACATTGCCTAAATAGGTGCGGCCCCCATGGTTTTCAAAGCCAATAATCACCGGAGCCTCCGGCCAGAGGGGTTTTAAGGCCGCCACTAATTCCGGAGGTTGCAATTCAAAGACCATATTGCCAATGCAACGGGGCGTATCCAGGCCCGGATGCTTCGTCACCAAATCCAGCACCCCTAGCCCGTCAATGCGTTGCCCCACCCCCGGCTCGTAATAGTTGCCGAGGAGTTGCGGTGAGCCACAGGTAAACACGCCCGGCGTACCCCCATCGAGTTTGGCCCGCAACTGAGCCGCCTTTTCCCCTTGGAGATCCCGCATCACAATTTCCTGCTGGCGATCCTGCGCTCCTCCCCCGACGATAATATCCACGGTGGCTAATAAACTGGCGGGGGCGGCTTGGTCAAGGCGGACAATTTCGACGGCAATATTGCGCCATTGGCAACGCTGTTGCAGACAAATGACATTGCCGCGATCGCCGTAGGTACTCATTAATGTGTGGTAAAGCCAGCCAATGCGCAGTTCCATGATTTTGCCCGTTGCATCCAAAAGGGGAGATGCTGGCCAGTGTGCCACAGGTTCGGCGGCGAAACCAACGGGATTACAACTAAAGTTGTGACGACAAACGTTCTTAGTTAGAACTTTAGTCCGCTAGGGGGAGTCCCCTTGTTAAACTAAAAAAATATTCTTTCTGTGCAGACCATGACCGAAATTCCTAAACTGCTGCTCGTGGATGATGAGCCGGGCCTGCGTGAAGCGGTGCAAGCCTATTTAGAAGATGATGATGAATTTGCGGTGACGGCGGTGGCGAGTGCCGTGGAGGCTTGGCAGGTGTTGGAAAAACAGACCTTTGATTTGGTGATTTCTGATCTGATGATGCCTCAGGTGGATGGCTATCAGTTTTTACAGCAGTTGCGGGGGGATGAGCGGTTTAAGAATTTGCCGGTGGTGTTTTTGACGGCCCGGGGCATGACCACCGATCGCATTCAGGGCTATCAGGCCGGTTGCGATGCTTATTTACCGAAACCCTTTGAGCCAGATGAACTGTTGGCGATTGTCAAAAATTTGCTGTTGCGGCGGGCGGTGGCGGAGGAAAGCCAGGGGGATAGTGCCAAGTTGGAGGCGATCGCCCGTGAATTGGCGAGTATTAAAGGGATGTTGGATCAACGGGGCGGGATTACGCCTTCCCCGTCGCCCATCCATATTGATTTAACCCCCCGCGAACAGAGTGTGCTGGATCTTGTGGCTCAGGGGTTGATGAATAAGGAAATTGCCAGCCAACTTGAAACCAGTGTGCGCAACGTGGAAAAGTATGTCAGCCGTCTGTTTAGCAAAACGGGAACCAATAGCCGCACGGAATTAGTGCGCTATGCCCTCGAACATGGCTTAACGAAATAGGGACGATTTCCCCCCCCTCGTCTCCATCCCTCAATCTTGGCAAAATCATGGCTACCACTGACCATTCTCCAGCGAAGACCACGCTATCAGCAACGAGACGACGGGCGATCGCCTACAGTCTAGATTGTCTGATTCCGGGGTTGTATGGTTGGTTTGGCCCGTTCTATTTCCGCTTGGGGGGGAGTCTCCCTGAACCTGAATATCCGGGCGTGATCCATAGTTATGCCGGTCTTGCTGTTGTGCTGCCGGGTTATCGCATCTACAGCACCTATCAAGGCAGCTATGACCCTCGATAAGCATAAGCTTGATGGCATTTCCCAGATTAAATCAAAGGTACTACCAACCCCAGATTTTGAAGCCTTACTCATCAAGGCCGGTTATCAAAAAAGTGGCTCTGCGCCTGCTCAAGGGAAACGGATCAAAGTCTGGTGGAATCATCCAACCTATCGGCGGATAGAAGCCATGTATAGCCCTGATCAACAAATGGCGATCACTGCCTATCATCCAAATCCTTAAAGTTTCTCTCGTAAAAAACCCCCCTTTTTTAACCTCCCGAAAAAACCCCCCTTTTGAAGGGGGGCAGGGGGGATCTCGTTAAAAATGACTATTTAGCCATTCTTGGGCAATGCTGCGCTCCCGCTGGATTTGGGCGGGGAGACTGACGGGCAATTGATTGCTTTGGGCGAGGGCGCGATCAAACAGTTCCACCGCTTCAGCCACCGAGGCGCGATCGCTTTCCGTCGGTTCAATCTGTGCCACCCCTTGATTCACCTTGCCCATCTCATGGAGAATCTGGGCTTTGAGGTAGAACAGTTCGGGGTTATTGGGGGTAGAGCTTAAACTTTGGTTGATGTGGCGGAGTGCGTTGCGGTAGGCCGTGCGGGCTTCTTCGGCTTTGGCGGCCCGCCCCGCTTTGTTGCCAATATCCCGATAGGCGATCGCAATCCCCCGATCTACTAAATAGGTGGGCCGCCCCGTTGTCTGAAGCTGGGCGATCGCATTTTCCGGGCTAGACATGGGCAAATTCACCGCCAACAGCAACTCAATATAACCCTTCACTAACGCCAACTCCGGATCATTCAAACCCGCTTCTGTGTTGATCCGCTCCGCCCGGTTCAGATAGCTAAACACCTCCTGCACCTTCAACGCCGCCGCCACATAATCCTGATTGGTTTCCCAGTTGTAGGTTCCCTCCATAAACACCGCCGCCGCTAGGTAAAGATTGCCCCGCAGTTGATCTTGGGGGGAAGCATTAGGGCGATTGAGCAGGGCTTGGGCCGCCGTGCGCGTCGTTTCTGCATAGCGGCGCATCGCCTCAAAATCCGTATCCATGTTGTAGGCTAAGGCGGCGCGGATCGCGGGGGCGAGGGGATCGCTGCTTTCCGATTGCAGCGCCCTTTGGATATGTTCAATAGCACGGCGATAATTGCCATCGCGGAACATCGAGTTAAACGCCGCCTCGGTATGATTGCCGATGTTGCTGGGGTTGTTATTACCTCGGAAGGGATCCCCCGCCCAAGCTGCACTGCCCCACAAACTGACCAATAAAACAGACGACGAAAATAGAGCCAAACTGCGTTGACGTAAGCGTTGCATATTGATAATCCTCAGTGAATTCTGGCGAAATGAAATCGTGAAGGGCCATCGGGTTAGCAGTCCCGTCGGTTGCCCTTGTCGAGACGGGGGGTTGATCGGACAAGTTCCGAAAATGCTAGCGTAGAGAAATTACTGTTTTCCAAGGGATAATGCTCCATTTGCGTGATCTGTCCTATCATCCGGCCGCTGCACCCCGGCCCATCCTTGCCCAGATTAATCTGGCGTTACCCCCTCAACAGTTAGGGTTAGTGATTGGCCCCAGTGGTTCGGGGAAATCCACCCTTCTTGAAATTTTGGCCGGTTTAGCCGAGCAAACCAGTGGCACGATCCAATGGGGAACCCAATTCCTTGATACCTACGAATTGCAGTATTTGGCCGGCCTGGTGTTCCAGTTTCCAGAGCGGCATTTCTGCGGGAGTACGATTTTTGAGGAGTTGCGCTTGGGCCATCCGGAGATTACGAGCGATCGCGTCCATGAGGCCCTTCAAGAAGTGGGCTTGGATCATCTTTCCCTCAGTGCTGCGCCGATAACCTTGAGCGGGGGGCAACAGCGGCGGTTAGCCTTAGCGGTGCAGTTGATCCGCCAGCCGAATATTTTGCTGTTGGATGAGCCGACGGCGGGCTTAGATTGGTCGATGCGGCAGCAGTTGGTGAAGTTACTGCAAAAACTGAAGGAGCATTGGACGCTGTTGGTTGTCACCCATGATGCGGCGGATATGATCGCGATCGCCGATTGTCATTGGCGCATTACCCAAGGCCGTTTAGAATCCGTCACGGGGGAAGCTTAAACCGATGACCGCTACCTTTGATCATGTTGCTGTCCTCAGCCGTGAAGTAATTGCCGGACTACAGATCCAACCAGGGGGCCATTACCTCGATGCTACGGTGGGAGCCGGGGGCCACAGTGGGGAGATTCTCGCCGCTGCCCCCGATGTGCAGTTAACAGCTTTGGATCGCGATGGGGAGGCGATCGCCGCTGCCCAAAGCCACCTGCCCCCCACCGTGCAATTTTGGCGGGGCAATTTTGCCGACTATCAACCCGGTGCAACGCGCTTTGATGGCATTGTTGCCGATTTGGGGGTGAGTTCGCCCCAGTTGGATCATCGGGAACGGGGGTTTAGTTTCCAGCAGGATGCCCCATTGGATATGCGCATGGATCAGGGGCAAGACTTGACAGCGGCAGCGATCCTTAACCATCAATCGGAAACGGATTTAGTGCGGATTTTTTCCCACTATGGCGAGGAGCGGTTTTCTAAACGCATTGCCCGCCGCATCGTGGAGCAACGCCCTTTGCAAACCACCACAGATCTCGTCGAAGTGATTATGGCCGCCATCCCCGCTTCCTGTCGCCATGGCCGTATCCATCCCGCCACCCGCGTTTTTCAAGCCCTGCGCATTGCCGTTAATGGCGAACTTGAAGCCCTCGAACGGTTCTTAAACGTAGCTCCCCAATGGCTGAAACCGGGGGGAAGAATTGCGATCATCAGTTTCCACAGTTTGGAAGATCGCATCGTTAAATATGCTTTCCGGGGGTCGGAATTGTTGCAAATTATCACAAAGAAGCCGCTGATGGCTCAAGCTGATGAACAACGGGAAAACCGGCGATCGCGCTCCGCCAAGCTTCGTTTAGCCCAACGGGTTAGCAAGCTAGAATAGAAGCGACTTTTGCTGACTGTTTTTCTTGCTGATTAAGCCCTCAAATCTCATGTCCCCAGATGTTCAAGGCTACGTCCAACGCATTGCCGACCTCGAAACCGAAAACGCCGCTTTACGCGAGCAACTCGCCGCCCAAACCCAAGTCCTCGAATGGCAACGCCTCAATGAAGAACTGAAGCGTACCGTAGCCGAGCGTACTCGTGAACTAGAAGCCAGTCAGTTACAACTCCAACGGGTAGCGGATAACCTACCGGGGGTGATGTATCAATTTCGCATTGACCCCGATGGCACGCAAAGCTTCCCCTATGTTTCCGATGGCTGTCGGGATCTCTACGAACTGGAACCCACGGAATTTATCACCGCCTTTAATCTCGTTCATCCTGAAGATTTACCCACGTTAAAAGCCATCATTGCCACCACCGCCCAAACCTTAGAACGGGCCCGCCATGAACATCGAATTATTACCCCTTCCGGGAAACTCAAATGGGTGGAAATTCTCTCTAAACCGGATAAAACTCCAGAGGGGGCAATTATCTGGGATGGTTTAATTATTGAAATTACCGCCCGAAAACAGATCGAAATAGCTCTAGCAGAAAATGATCAACGCTTCCGAGAAGTCTGCGAACAAACCGGGCAATTGATCTATGATTATGAATTAGCATCAGGGATGATTAACTGGATGGGGGCTATGCAACCGATCACCGGCCATGCCCCTGAAGCCTTTGAAAAATTTAATGCAGCGGAGTGGGAAAGCTGGATTCATCCTGACGACCGGGAAAAAACCTTAGGATTACTGGATCAATGCATGGAAACGGGTCAGCCCTACTACATAGACTATCGCCTCCGCCGTTGCGATGGTTCCTATCTTTATGTGGAAGACCGGGGGATCTTTTTCCGTAATGAACAGGGGAAAGCTTACCGAATGTTGGGGACAATTGCTGATATTAGCGATCGCAAGCTTGTTGAGACAGAATTGTTTGCCTCCCGTGCGGAATTGTTAGCACTATTTAATGCCATTCAAGATGTGATTATTGTCATGGATCGCGAGGGTCGCTATTTAAAAATTGCCCCCAGCAGTGCTCCCCTCCTCTACAAACCCCCAGAGGATTCCATTGGGAAAACACTCCATGAACTCTTTCCCCCTGAAATTGCTGATTTCTTTTTGAGCCATGTCCAACAGGCGTTGGAGACACAAGCATTGGTGCGGATGGATTACGCTCTACCTATTGGGGATAACCTCATCTATTTTGATTCCATTATTGCACCCCAGCAAGAAAATACCGTCGTCATTGTGGCGCGAGATATTACCAATCTCAAGACTATTGAAGCCGAATTGCGAGAACAGCAAACCCTGCTACAAACTACCCTTGAATCGGGTAAATTAGGCTGTTGGCGGTGGAATCAGTGCACCAATGAAGTTTTTTGGTCACGGGGCGCAGAAGCAATTTTTGGGTTAGAACCGGGAACATTTGGGGGAACCTTTGAGAGCTATGTGGACTTGATTCATCCTGAAGATCTCACCGATGTAATGGCTACCATTCAAAATGCCCTAGCCAACGCCATCGAATACCGTTTAGAGCATCGCATTATTCCTCCGAGTGGTGCAATCCAATGGATTCGGGCCACCGGTAATGTTTGGCGTAATGCTCAAGGACAAAGCATTGGCCTATTGGGATCAGTGTTTAATACCACAGAAGCCAAGAATGCCGAAATTGCGCTCCGGGAATCAGCGGAACAAATTCAACAGCAAGCCTATCGAGAACAACTCCTTAACCAACTGACTCAACAAATCCGCCGCTCCTTAACGTTCAATCTCGATAAAATTCTCACCACCACAGTTCAAGAAATTCAGGAATTTTTAAAGGTAGATCGCTGTCATTTTGCTTGGTATCTGGATATAGAAGAGGGTCAATATTGGGATGTGATCACCGAAGTGGCATCCCCTAGCCTGCCTAGCTTGGTGGGTCGCCATCCAACGGCTGCCTTTGGTAGTCTTTCGGAACTGATTTTGCAACGGCAAATTCTGCGTTTAGATGATACTCGCGATGTGGAAGATCCCAGGGTACGGGTCGTGTTGCAAGCATTGGGGAATCTTTCGATGCTGGTGTTGCCGGTGTGGGATGAGGTGGGCGATCGCTACGGGATTTTTGCCTGTACCCATAGCCAGGCCCTACGGCCTTGGAGTGATGATGAGGTGGAATTGCTTGAAGCTGTGGTGGGACAGTTGGCGATCGCCCTCACTCAAGCCAGCCTCCTCGCCCAAAGCCAAGCCAAAGCCGAAGAAGTGACCCAAACCCTCGCCCAATTGCAACGCACCCAACTCCGCTTAGTCCAAAGTGAAAAAATGTCCAGTTTAGGGCAGTTGGTAGCGGGGGTTGCCCATGAAATTAATAACCCGGTGAACTTTATCCATGGTAACTTAGCCCATGCCGATGAATACAGCACAGCCCTGATTGAGCTGGTCAATGCCTATCAACAGTATCATCCTGATCCCCATCCAGAAATTATTGATTTAATCGAAGAACTGGATATTGAGTTTCTCAAAACCGACTTTAAAAATCTTTTACAATCGATGCGCGTCGGAACAGAGCGAATTCGTGCCATTGTTCAATCTTTGCGCACATTTTCTCGCTTGGATGAATCGGAAATTAAAGATGTCAATATTCACGATGGCATTGATAGCACTTTAATGATTCTCCATACTCGCCTGCGAGCCAGTGACCTACGGCCAGGGATTCAAGTGATTAAAAATTATGGTCAATTGCCCCTGATTAACTGCTACGCCGGACAGTTAAATCAAGTGTTTATGAATCTCATTTCCAATGCCATTGATGCCCTCGAAGAGCGGGATAATCAGCGTTCTTTAGCAGAAATCCAAGGGGAACCGAGCCAGATTTGCATTACTACCCGCCGGGAAGGGCATCACATTACCGTTGCCATTACCGATAATGGCCCCGGCATTGCCCCGGAAAATCAAGGCCGCCTCTTTGATCCCTTCTTCACAACCAAGGCCATCGGTAAGGGGACAGGTTTGGGGTTATCGATTAGTTATCAAATTGTCACGGAAAACCACGAAGGGGAACTGATTTGTACGAGCAAACCGGGAGAAACAACGTTTTTAATTGAATTGCCGATTCGTTAGGATATCAAACTGTGACATTGAGCCGACATTCCCCAGGTTGCTCAATCAATGGTGCATCAGCCGTTACGCCGCTTTTTCCCATCATAGATCAACCACTCTGATGCACCCTACGATTGAATCGTAGGGTGTGTCAGACCGGCTCAATGATCATGTTGAGGGTTGAATTTTGTCTGACGTACCGCTCATTAGCATCATGGGTCTTAATCTGCGGAATGTGAGGTCAGGATTAAGGGAGCCAAGGATATTTGCGGAAGTCCGGGGGGCGTTTTTCCAGGAAAGCCTGTTTCCCCTCGCTGCCTTCGGCGGTCATGTAGTACAAAAGCGTGGCATTGCCCGCCAATTCCTGTAACCCCGCTTGACCATCACAATCGGCGTTAAAGGCCGATTTCAGGCAACGGATGGCGATGGGGCTTTTTTGGAGAATTTCCTCGGCCCATTGCAGGCCTTCTGTTTCCAGTTGATCGACGGGAACGACATGATTTACTAGCCCCATCTCAAGGGCCTGCTGGGCATTGTACTGACGACAGAGAAACCAAATTTCCCGCGCTTTTTTCTGCCCCACACAGCGGGCTAGGTAGGAAGCGCCAAAGCCGCCGTCAAAACTGCCCACCTTTGGGCCGGTTTGGCCAAAAATGGCGTTATCAGCGGCAATGGTGAGGTCACAAATGAGATGGAGTACATGGCCGCCGCCGATCGCATAGCCCGCCACTAAGGCGATCGCCACCTTGGGCATGGAGCGGATCAGCCGTTGGAGATCGAGGACGTTAAGGCGGGGTGTGCCTTCTTGATCTAAATATCCCCCTTCCCCCCGCACCGATTGATCGCCGCCGGAGCAAAAGGCATATTTGCCATCACTGTGGGGGCCGGCTCCGGTGAACAGCACTACGCCAATGCGGGGGTCTTCGCGCACATTACAAAAAGCGTCGTAGAGTTCCTGTACGGTTTCCGGGCGGAAGGCGTTGCGTTTATGGGGGCGGTTGATGGTGATTTTGGCAATCCCATCGGTCTTGTGGTACTGGATATCTTGGTAGGCTTTAACCTCTTGCCATGCGATCGCCATCTTGAGCTTCTTGATAAATCGGTTTCTCTACCATACCGGAGTTGGGGGGATCGGTGGGCGATCGCCTAAAAATCTTAAAAAAATATTAAGAAGCTTTTTCTGTAACTTTAACTTCAGAAACTATCACAATTGTTCAATTTACGAACAAAGTTGTTAAAAATCTCAAAAAAAGGGTAAAGATTTGTTCAGCTTATCCTGGAGAAATGGGGCGGGTTCTGGTTGAGGGTTGTTGGGAAAACTAGTTAGCAGTGAAAGGAGGGATTACCGATGAGATCAGCGCTTAAACCGCTGGGGATCAAGTAAAACAGAATGTATTTTGATGTAATTTCGTTGACATTCGCCGTTGAAGCGAGATAATAAAAGAGAGCGTTTCCATCCGTTGATCAATTTCCCTTTAAATCCCTTTAACAAATTTTGTGCTTAAAACTGAGGTTATTATGGTTAGAATCGAGAAAATTTATTGTCCGAATTGCGGCAGCCATGCGGAAAAACGCTATTCCAGCAAGCACAACACGATTCAAGTGGAATGCCCCGCCTGTGATTACTTTTTATTGAGTTGTGCTCAAACCGGCAATGTGCGGGAGGCCTACGCTCCCGGCATTGCTCTGGGTTAACGCTTAAACGATTCCACCGGAAGGGCGCAAGCATTGCGCCCCTACAGGACTTGGGCGATCGCCTCGATCTCCCTTAAAAAATCCTGATTTTGCCAATTTGCTGTTAATGTGGCGGCGATCGCACAGCCCCCCGCCCCCACGCCTTCCTTGACATAGCCCTGCTCATAGGCTCTCAGGGTGGGAATTGTGGCATCGGTAAAATTGAGTTCTGTTGCCAACAGCGGTACAGGGCCAATGGCTTCAGCGAGGCCCACCGTATCCCCCGTTGGATCTTCTGCAACCCAGCGGGTCGTTCCCACAACAATTTGTGCCGGTTCCCAGGGGATGCGGTGGTAATCATGAATGGCCTGAGCCACACCATAAACCGCTAACATCTGCGTTCCCCCCGCCAACAACACCCCCCCGCGCCCACTGGCCGCCATCGCCATCCCCGCCGCCACACATTGCATCGGATCTCCCACCGCCGCCAATACCCTCAAGGGATCAGGGTTTAGCTCTAAACCCGCTTGGGCGAATCCTGTTTGCACCAAGGCGAATTTTTGGCCATGGTTGCATTGGGGATGGGAACTATTCACCTTGCCCGCTGCGGCAATGCCCAAACCGAGGAGAACGCCTAGGGCTGTCGTTGTTCCCCCCACCACGCATTCCCCAATGAGCAGATAGCGATCGCCCCCACTGAGGCGATCGCCCCAGTTCAATCCCTGCTGAAACAAATCCTCCACTATCCCCAAGGGCAACGCCTTCCCCGTACTCACACATTGGGCGGGCATTCCTCCCAAATCATGACAGGGAACCGTTGGGGGCTGGGGCAGGCCACTATTGAATAAATGCACCGGCATGGCTAATCCAGAAACGACGGCACGACTGATCAAGACCGGAGAAGCACCTTGATCTAAGGGAGGTAAAGGGTAGGCCGGATCCGGGTGGGGGCCATTGATTAAAAATTCCGCATCGGCGATCGCCGTATATTGTCGATCCGTCGGTGTGGCCCCCGCTGCGGAAATCCCAGGGTGTAAACCCGTTGCCGTAAAGCCCAAAATACAGGCAAAATGGGGACGTTTGTGCCGCTGTTGGGATAACCAAGCTTGCCCTTGGTCGGGTTGCGTGTAGAGTTTAATCATGATTCTTGTGTGAGCCGATTCCCCCCTATGAAGATTCCCTCTGTTTTGAAGCTTAACCTGTGGCAGGGTTTTCTTTGGCTTGGTCTGGGTGCAGTGACGACAGGCATTGTGATCATCGGTCTGGGTCAAACGGCTTCAATGGCAGGCATTGTTGCTTTAACGGTGGGCCTCCTGTTGATGGGTATTGCTTTGGGGCTGCGCAGTAGCCTCTGGCAACGGTTGGCACAACAACGTTCAACCCAAGTCAATACCAATGGCATTATTGCGACTTTGGCGGTGTTGGCAATTTTAGCCTCGATCAATGTTTTGGCGGTGCGCTATTCCACCCGGTTAGATATTACAGAAACGAAACTTTTTACCCTTTCCCCCCAAACGGAGGCGATCGTCAGTAGTTTAGAGGAACCCCTCACGGTTTGGATCTTTGAACCTGTCCCCAACCCCATCGATCAAACCCTCCTCAATAATTACAGTCGCCTCAGCCGCTATTTTCGCTACGAATACGCTGACCCTCAATTTGATGTCACCGTTGCCAATCGCTTCAATGTGGAGCGCATTGGGGAAGTTCATCTTGAATATGGGCGGAAAACCCAGTTGATTCAAACCTTGCAGGAAGGTAGCCCCCTTTCAGAGGTGCAGATTACCAATGGCATTGAAAAGATCCGGCGCGATCGCCCCTCGATCATTTATTTTCTCCAAGGTCATGGCGAATTACCCCTCGATCCCGTGGAAGGGGGCCTCTATGAAGCGGTAAATCACCTCCGGGAAAAGGGCTATCAGGTGGAAACTTTGGATATTACTGCCGTGGGCCAAGTGCCACCGGAAACCACCGTTTTGATCATTGCCAGTCCCTCCCGTGCGTTGTTTGGGGGAGAAATTCGCGCCATTAACCGTTATCTGGAGGCCGGCGGCAGTGCTTTGATGTTGTTTGATCCCGAAACCTCCTCCGGTTTAGAGACCCTGTTGGGGGAATGGGGCGTTACTCTTGATGGCCGGCTGGTGATTGATGCTTCTGGGGCAGGGGAGGCGGTGAATTTGGGGCCAGCAACGCCCATTGTCACCAACTACGGTAGCCATCCGATTACCGCCAGTTTCCAGAACAATATTTCTTTTTATCCGTTGGCCCAGGCGATTCTGGTTGATGCTCCGGAGGAAGTCACCGCTACACCCTTAGCGATCACGAATACGGAAAGCTGGGCAGAGCGAAATGTGGCCTCGGAAAATTTAGAATTTAATGCTCAAGAGGATGAACCGGGCCCCTTAAACCTTGGGGTCGCCCTCACTCGTCCCGCTGACCCTGACCAGGTGGCGCAACGGTTGGCGGCGATCGCCCCGGAACCGGAGCCTTTTCGGATTAATCCCTTAGCCCCTGAAACTGGGGAAACCCCCGGATCATTGCCAGCGGAGCAAGCGCCGGAAGATTCGGAAAATCTTGAAGATCCTGAAAATCCTGAAGATTCGGAAACATCGGGCGATCCTGAAGATGCTCAGGAACCGGAAGAGCCGGAAGCTGATCCAGAATCGCGCCTTGTGGTGTTTGGCAATGCCACCTTTGCCAGTAATGGTTGGTTTGGGCAACAACTAAATGGCGATATGTTTCTCAATGCCGTGAAATGGCTGGCGGATGAGGATGAGGGTTTGCTGGCGATTCGGCCCAAGAATTTAGAAGACCGCCGTATCTACCTTTCCCTAGAGCAGGCAACACTGTTGGGCTGGTTGGCGATTATTATTTTTCCGGGGTTGGCGTTTATGGCGGCGGCGGTGGTTTGGTGGCAACGGCGTTAGGTTGCGATGTTGCCAACGGAGTTGCTGCACTATCGATTTCGCGGGGAAACCGTGATTCCCCAACGCTTGCCCCTCGATGAGCGCATTTTAGGAATGGCGAAGGAGGCGATCGCCGCCTTCAGCGATTACCAAGGCCAAACCCAAGGCGCATTGGATGAACATCTGCAAATCCTCGAAGGGGATAGCACCGATTACCGTATCAAGCGGGGTTTTGGCCATATTTTGCGCAACAGTTTCAGCACGTTTGAAATGATCAGCCCCTTGGAGCCGGTGGAGTTGCGCGATCGCCTCTTTCGCCTCGCGTCCCAAGCCCCGCCCATCCCCGCCCGCCGCGCCCAAACTTTGGCAACCTTAGCAGAGCAATTAAGCGAAGAACTGGGCCAGGCCATTTTCCCTGAAGCCATTCAACAGGGCCTCTATGCTGATCTTCCCGAAAACCGCATCCTCACCCAATTTGATCCCCCCGATCCCGCCGATTTAATTCACCGCTACAACTTGGCGCAAGTTCAGGGCATTTTCTACAAAGCCAGCGAAGTGATCATTCAAGCCCATCGCAATGTACCCGGGCAATATAAATTGCTGTTTCGCTATCTCAAACTCTTTCAACTGATGACCTACATCGAAGGGGATGTCGATCATGGTTTTACCATTAGCCTCGATGGCCCCACCAGCTTATTTAAACCCAGCACCCGCTACGGCCTCGCCTTTGCGAAAATGTTACCCGCTCTGCTCCATGTCACAAAATGGAGCCTCAAAGCGACATTACAGCATAAGGATTCCTACAGTAAAGCAATCCGTCAGGGACAATTCAGCCTTGATCAAGATTGTGATCTCATCACCCACTACCCACCGGGAAAGCCCTACGACAGTATGCTTGAAGCCGCCTTTGTGGCCCGTTGGGAAAAGTTAAAAACCCCTTGGCAATTGGAGCGGGAAGTCAATTTAATTCCCATCCCCGGCAGTGTGATGATCCCGGACTTTCGCCTTGTTCATCCGGATGGGCGGGATTTCATTTTGGAAATTGTGGGGTATTGGCGGCCGGAATACTTGCAAAAAAAGTTTCGCCAAGTGCAACAGGCGGATGTGAGCAACTTAATTCTGGCCATTTCTGAGCGGCTCAATTTGGCTAAAGCGGGGGTCAATCCCCAAACCATCCCTGTGCCTGTGGTGTGGTTTAAGGAGAAGCTCAACCCCAAGGATATTTTGGCGTTATTGGATTAAACGATCATGGGTGTGCAATTACAAACCAGTCCAGGGATGGCGGATTTAGTGCTGGGGAATCGGCTAGCGGTTGCGCCGCTGGATGGGTTGGTGTTGGGGAATAGGGAATGGGAGATGGGTATTCAAGAATCTGGCCCATGGCCTATTGCTCATTCCCCTTTGTATCTGCGGGATTTGTCCCCGGATTTGGCTGAAGCGGTGAGGGGTCTTTTGGATGCTTCTCCCCTCGTACAGCGTCGGGCCTATCGGCTGTTGCGGGATCTGCCCCATCCTCAAGTTCAAAAAATTCTGCGATCGCTTTTGCCCTATGGTTTGTTTGCCCAGTTGTGTGAAATTCGGGTGGGGGAGCATTTAGCGGTGAGTGCGTCGGGAAAGGCGATCGCCCACCATACCCCCCAAGGTCTGCTCATCCAAACCTTAGCCAATCAGCGCATTCTCTACCGCATCCCCGGCCAACCTTCCCCCTGTCTGCTCAGTGGGGATGGCCAAACCCTGATCCGGATCTTGGGGCAACAGGAGCCTTCCCTGGAACTGTGGCAGGGGGGAGAACAACAACCCACGCCGCCGATCAGCGGTTTAAAAACCGTCGCCTTAGTTTCAGAGGGGATGGTGGGGGCAAGTTGCGTTAGTGCAATCATCGCCTATCGCAATGGTCAAGTAGATCGCTGGCATTTAGCCACCGGCAAGCTCATCCAACGCTTACCCCCCACCCGTCACGGTTCCCTCCTCACCCTCGCCCTCAGTGCCGACGGCCAAACCCTCGCCACCGCCCACACCGGCCAACGGGTGCGTATCGTTCCCCCCAACGGTCGCCCCTACACCCTCCCAATTCCCGCCCATCACCTCGCCCTCGCGACCGACGGCCAAACCCTCGCCACCGCCCACCCCAACCAAGGCATTCGCCTCTGGGATGTGGTCAGGGGTCAGCCCCTAGGAATGTTGAGATCCCCTGCGATCGGCAGGATCAACACCCTCGCCTTCACCCCCAATGGCCGCGTCCTTGCCACCGTCCTGCAAACCAGCCAAGGCCCCCATCAGATCCAATTCTGGGATCTCCACCAAGGGGATTGCATCCAAACCCTCACCGCTGCCGGTGGCCCCATTACCCAGATGGTTTTCGCCGCCCAAGGCCATGCCCTCCTCACCGCCCACAGCGATCAACAGTTGCGCCTCTGGGCCGTGCCATGAAAAAACCCTTGATCGAGGAGAGAGAATCGAGTTTTCTCACTTCTCACTTCTCACTTCTTCCCTAAAAAAAACCCCCTAAACAGGGGGCATGATGATTAAAGCTTGATTGAGGAGAGAGCCGTAGGGGCGAGAATCTTTATTTTTTCGCCCCTACATCTTCTCACTCCTTCTCTAACGAATCCCCACCGGCTCAAAGCTCGGCACAACCACTTCGCTGTCTTGCTTCGTGAGCTTGTTGTACAACTTCTCGGTGTTGGGGAAGTTGGCCGCCGGGAGCGTCGGGAAACGACGATAGGGGACGGTATCTTCACCGAAGAGTTGCAGGTATTCCATACTGTTGACCATTGCCCCGATGAAGGCGCGAACCCCTTGGGTGGCGAGGATTTGGTTGTAGGTTTGGATTTCCTTTTGGTTTAAGGGCGCACGACCGAGGAAGTGCTTCGTCCCCATTTCGATTACCTTCGTGTTGGGATAGGGGGCGTAGAACTCTTTGAGATAGAGTTCCGAGCAACCCAGACCTTCCACAAACTCCTTGACGGTGATTTCCCCATTGCCGAGTTTGCTTTCCAGGGCGCTGAATTGGGTTTGAATCGTGTAAGGGGCCAGATCCCGCTCGAAGATTTGGCGATAGGTGGCGGCGATCGCATTTTTCAACGCCACTTTGTCGGCGGTATTGGTAAGCTTGAACACCTTCGTTTGTTGCCGCTGTACCGTCACCCCTTGGTTGACCCGGAAAGCCACATCCGGCTCTGTGCGCACGCCGGAAACTTGACCCAACTCGATAAAGCGGGGCGTGGTTTCCACCGTCACCTTCGTTGCAAAGCCATCTTTGAGCGCCCCTGGGCGAGCCATGCGCATTTGCATCCCGGCGGGGGTGACATAGCGCTCATAGGGAATCGTATCTTCCCCAAAGGCTTCGTTATACTCATTGCTTTCTAAGATCGCATCCACTACAGCATAGAAGCCTTTTTTAGCGGCAATATCAAAGTAGGCGTTGATTTCCTTCCGGCCGTAGGTGGGGCGACCGAGAAGGCGACGGTGGATGTATTCGATCGCCTTACAGACGTACATCGAAGACCAGTAGAGATTGCGGAAGACATCGGATTTAGCGAGGATTTTGATAAACTCCCGCACCGTAATATCACCGTTCTCCAGTTGAATTTCTGCCACCGTCAACCGTTGACCCGCATAGAGTTCCCGACCGAACACTTGGCGATAGGCCGCCGTGATCAGTTTTTGGGTGCTGCTTTCGGAGAACTTGACGCTCACGCCCTTGGCCCCACCGGGAATCTGATCCAAGCGGAACACTTTCGCCCCCAAAGAGCCGGGGAATTCGCCCCGCGCTTTCGGGTTGCCGGTTTGGTTGGCTGTGGCGGGGCCGCGATGGATGAGGATCCGGCGGGTATCCTTGCCAAAGGGCGAGGGGCTGGTATTCGGATTGCGGGTTTCTTTCGGGAAAATCGCACCGAACTGGATTTCTAACGGATCGTTGCCTGCACCGTAAACGTGCTGATCCGGTAAGGGTTGGTTGTACTTCGCAAAGGTGGTGATAAATTGCGGTACTTTGCGGAACGGCGCACTGTAGTTAAACAGATCTTGCTGCATCCCCCAGTTGCGGCATTCCTGGGCCTCTTGACCCAAGCCCCGCAGGTAGGGTACAGTTTCCTCCCCAAAGTAATCGGCGTATTCTTGGGAATCCACCAAGGCATCCACCAACGCCGGTAAACCACCCGTGGAAACGATCGCAAAATAGCTTTGCACTTCTTCGCGAGAAGACGGCCCACGACCGAGGATGTGGCGGAAGGCCAACTCTAAAGCGCGGCTGTTGATGAACGGCTCAAAAAACTGCTTGCGATAAAGGGGGGATTTCGCCAAACGACGGACAAACTCCTTCATGGAGATGTCGCCATTTTTGACCTGGGATTCCAGGTAAGAAATCGATTGGCTGTAGGCGCGGATGATGTCCCGCTCAAAGACCTGGCGGTAGGCGGCTTTGATGATCCCTTCTTTTTCCGTGGAGGAAAGGCCCGGCTTCATCACAAACTTTTGCCGCCGCTCTGCTGCGTTGAAGTAGCTTTGGGGCAGTTGTAAACCCTGTTGATCGGGGGATTGCCGTTGACGGACTTTATCCGAGGGAATGGGGGCTTTGAATTCGGCGATCGCCACATCAAAATATTCCGTCACCAAAGCGAGGGCTTCCTCGTCAGAGCTAAAATATTTGCGGGCCGCCACTTTCATTTCCTGCACTGCCACCAACGTAGCCGCGCTGGAGCAGGCGTTTTCGATGATTTCCCGTAGACCCCGGACGTTGACAGTGATAATGCTGGGATCACCGGCCACGATCGCATAGGTGACATAGCGCAACATCCAAGACAAATCCCGGAGGGATTTCTGCATATTGCGGGGGCCATACTTGCTGATCGGAATCGTGCGGAACCCGGCGGGGGTTTCAATTTTATTCCCGGTGCTTAAAAAGAGGTTTTTGATACTGTCCACTACCCCATTGCCGCCGCCACTTTCAACGTAGGTGACGGTGCCGAGGGTCATGCCTTCTTTCATGCCTTGGCCTGCGCCGATGGCAGTACTCATGGCCGCTTCCGCTGCATCAACGGCGGGCTTTTCGAGGAAAGACATGGGAGAGCCGCCGGTAAAAATCCGGTTGGCGGCGCGGGATACGATGATTTCAGAATTTTGGGAGATGGTTTGGGCGATCGCCATTCGCTTATTCCCAGACTCGAAAAATGCTTTGAGTGTCCCTAGCTCCCGGATATCGGGAAAACGGTCTTGTTGTTCAGCCTGCGCGATCGCCGACGTAGGAACCGTTTGATATAGTTGCGGGCGGGCTAAGGAACTGCCACCACTTGCCGTAATTGTCATAATCTGCTCAATTCTCTCCTATCCACGGTTTTCACACAGAGGTTTTAATCTGATTCACAGTAATCCCTGAGGGGAGTTTGGCCGATTCACCGCCGCCACCCCTAGAGGGGGGAAACGTTGAAAACAAACCCGAACCACCACTAGACTCCAGGATAGGGCAGTGGTGTTAATCCCCATGAATCAAAGGAATTACAAAATTTCCAGTCTATAAGTTTGAGTCAGTTTTCAGATTAAACCGTTTCTGGATTCCTGAGTATCTTTGTTAAGAACTGTATCAATTTATGGCCAGTGGAGACAGGATGAGGATCGATCAAGGTCTAGTCCCGGCTTTCCTCCGGTCGGGTTTCCCCAGGGGTTTCCACCGTTAGCGCTGCATCGGGGGTGACGGCCATCGGTTGGGGCGGATTGGGGTGGGGCAATTTCCACTGACCTTGGCGTAATCCCATCAGCCATTGCTTGAGGAGGGGTTTATACAGGTAAATTAAAATGCCCAAGGCACAAAACACCGTGATCAAGTTCCCCCGAGAGCCAAACCCAAATTTCGCTAACTCTGCTCCCAGGAGAATCCCTTGGGCGATCGCCGTCCCCCGAAAAAGTTGAGGTTGATAGTTCTGTACGAGGCTAATACTGAAATAAAGGGTTAAAAAGCCCAAAAGCAGGGTCAACGCCGAAAGGAGCGTCAGGGACAAATTGCCCACCAAGGGAAAACTGGCATCAACGCGCTCGCTCGCTTGAAATCCACCCCCCAAAACCACTAATGCCCCTTTTTGGATGACAAGCAGAACACTGAGGGGAATAGTGATCAATGCGCCGATAAACTGTAAACACACGACAATAGTGAGATCTTTGGTGACAGTGTTCATTGGAAGTAACCTTGGCCAGGGTAGTGATCAGGATTATGGGGCGATTATGATTGGATTCTATGATACTTAGCCGTGATGGGAAGTGAAACTTTTTCCATGACACAAAACTCAATCTTACAATTTGGCCCACAAGGGTTGGGGATAATGTAGGGCAGTAGGGGCAGAACCTGAGGGTGACATTGGCATTCAAAGACAGGGCCCTTAGGGTGATCCCCTTGGGGGCGCGGCTTGGTTCACCAGCAATTGCCGCCAATGGAGAGGGGAAATTGTGACGGTTTCCTGACGTTGACAGGGGGATTGAAAGGGGCAGGAGCGGCAGATGGCGTTTTGTTGATGAACCTGAGGAAAGGGAATGCCCTGATCTTGATAGGCAGCTTGGGCCATTTCTAAGGCCATTAAGGACTGCCGGAGATGCCCTTGTGTCTGTTGATACCATTGCTGGTCATAGTCAAAGATCTCGGCTTGAACGGAGTTGTCGTTCCCAACGATCCAATAGGCCATCGTAATCTGTTCGGGGGCATAGTTTGAGGTTGCCGCGAGGACAAAGGGATAGAGTTGGGTTTGCCAATTTTGTTGGAGGATGGAGCGAGGGGGAGCGGTTTGATAGGTTTTCCAATCAAAAATAAAGGCGCGATCGCCCTTCACCATTAACAGGTCATAGACCACCGTTAACGCCACCCCATCCCACACCAGGGTTCGGCTCTGCTCCGCCGCTCGGCTGATGCTGGCATCGGTTAAATCCGGTACAGCGGTTAACAGGGCATCATACATCGCCTTTAAGGGGTCATCCGGATTGAGAATTGTCTCTAGGGGTAGACCCAGTTCTCGCTGCTGCATCAGTTGGTGGAGGCGGCTACCGCGATCAAGCTGGGCTTGATGGTGGGGGCTGATGGGCGCGTTTAATTGATCAATATATTGATATTGATAACGGCGGGGACATTTTGTAAAGGTGTTGAGATGGCCTTGGGAGAGGCGGAGGAGGGACATAGGGCGTAGGGGCGGACAATGGGCCCCGGCGATCGGTTTTGGGGTGGGTTGTAGCACTGGGGGGCAACCTGTGGCAACATCACAGGTGGAATCTGCACATTTTTTAACGATTGAGCAATGGTAGCGGTAGCAATTTTGGCAGCGGGGCGCGGCACAAGGATGAAGTCGGATTTACCCAAGGTACTCCATTGCATCGGGGGTAAAACCCTGGTGGAGCGGGTATTGGGAAGTTGTGAAACGGTGAGTCCAACGCGGCGGTTGGTGATTGTGGGGTATCAGGGCGATCGCCTCCGGGCCGCCCTTACCCCCTATGGGGATCTCGAATTTGTCGAGCAGGCCCAACAGTTAGGCACGGGTCACGCGATCCAACAATTATTAACCCCCTTAGGGGATTTTGCCGATGATCTCCTCGTCCTCAATGGCGATGTTCCCCTACTGCGGCCGGAAACCATTGCCGATCTCTTAGCCACCCATCGCCGCCATGATAACAGTGCCACACTGTTAACGGCCCAGTTGGCGGATCCCAAGGGTTATGGCCGGGTGTTTTGTGATCTTGACAATCGGGTCGAGAAAATCATTGAGGATCGCGACTGCACCCCCGCACAGCGGGAGAATACGCGGATTAACGCCGGGATTTACTGCTTCAACTGGCCCCAACTGGCGGCGGTGTTGCCCCAACTCTCCAACGACAATGATCAGCAGGAATACTATCTCACCGATGTTTTTGGGATGCTCGATCGCGTCATGGCGGTAGATGTGGGGGATTTGGCGGAAATTACCGGCATTAATGACCGGCGACAATTGGCGATCGCCGCTGACCTGCTCCAAACCCGGATTAAAGATCACTGGATGCGCTCCGGCGTAACGCTGATCAACCCCGACAGCATCACCATCGACGACACCGTAACCCTCGCCCCCGATGTGATCATCGAACCCCAAACCCATCTGCGGGGTAACACCACCATTGCCACCGGCTGCCACATCGGCCCCGGTAGCTTGATTGAAAATAGCACCTTGGGAGAAAACGTCACGGTGCTTTACTCAGTGATTAGTGATAGCACCGTTGCCGCCCAGACGCGCATCGGCCCCTATGCCCATTTGCGCGGCCATGCCACCGTGGGCGAAGCCTGTCGCATTGGTAATTTTGTCGAATTGAAAAAGACGCAACTGGGGACAAAAACCAATGTTTCCCACCTGTCCTATTTAGGGGATGCCACCGTGGGCGATCGCGTCAATATCGGGGCCGGCACAATCACCGCCAACTATGACGGCGTGAACAAACATCAAACGATCATCGGCAACGGCAGCAAAACCGGCTCCAATTCCGTCCTCGTTGCCCCCCTCACCCTCGGGGAAGGCGTAACCATCGCCGCTGGCTCCACCGTCACCGAGAATGTAGGAGATGATGCCCTCGTCATTGCCCGCGCTCGCCAAGTCGTCAAACCCGGCTGGCGATTAACGCCCCCGGAAGCTTAACCTGACCAATCTCAAAAATTCTAAAGCATCCGCAATAAACCCTGTTGCCCTAACAGCAACTCCCGCACCAAGGCAATAATTCCCACCCAAATAATCGGGGTAATGTCCACCCCGCCGAGGGGGGTGATCAGCTTGCGAGTGGGAGCTAAGAAGGGTTCTGTGGGGATAGCGATCAGGCTCCAGGGGAATTTTTGCAGTTCCACCTGGGGATACCAGGTCAAAACGATCCGGAAGATAAACAGCACAATCATCAACGCCAAAAAGACCCCTAACCCTAGGTTGATCCAGTCCATTGTTTGCCCACAGAGTCACAATCATTCGCCATTGTACCCTAAGGCTTAGACGAACTGGGTGAGCGACACAATCCCAGCAGTGGCAGTAGGAGAACCCCTTAAGGCTAAGATCGAGATCGTCCCATTGCAGAGATGTCGATGATCACGGTTCACGTTAAGCTTTTTGCCATTTACCAAGAAGCCTATCAAGCCTCAGAAATTGATGTAGATTTGCCCCACAATGCCCCCGTGGTGGCGGTATTGGATCGGGTGATGGCGGCCCATCCCCAGTTAGAGCAGTGGCGATCGCACACCCGTTTTGGCGTTAACTTCCAATTCGTTCCCCCTGAAACCTGCCTCCAACACGGCGATGAAGTGGTATTAATTCCCCCCGTTAGTGGGGGTTAGGGGAAAACCCGGAGCAGGCAAGACTTGGGGTGAAGTTCACGATTAAAATCAAAGATGATCCTCCTTTGCTAATCCCATGGCTGACGACATTCGCCGGTTTCCCTGCCCCCAATGCGGTGCAGACCTCGCCTTTGCCCCCGATGTAGCTCAATTGCAATGTGGCTACTGTGGTTGGGAGGATACTACACCCCCCGCTACCCAAGGCAAGGTGCAAGAACGCGCCTACGATCGCTATTTCCAAACCCAAGCCACCCAACTCGTCACCCTCTCCCAGACCGCCCTCAGCGTCAATTGTGATAACTGCGGTGCCAGTATCACGTTTGAACCGCCTCAAACCGCTGGGCAATGCCCTTTTTGTGCTGCCGCCATTGTGGCCCAAGCCCACAGCCCCGATCCCGTCCTCGCCCCCGAAGGCCTAGTTCCCTTTACCGTCGGCCGCCGCGAGGCCCAGAATCAGATTCAAAAATGGCTCAGTAAAATCTGGTTTGCTCCCAATGCCCTCAAAAAATTAGCCCAACCGGAAAAAATCCAAGGGGTCTATCTCCCTTTTTGGACTTACGATGCTCAAACCCGCAGCCGCTACCGGGGCGAACACGGCACTTACTACTACACCACCGAAACCTACACCGACAACAATTCTGAAGGTAAATCCGTGCAAAAAACCCGCCAAGTCCGCCATACCCGCTGGCGATCGGCTCAGGGGAACGTATCTCGCTTTTTTGATGATGTCTTAATTCCCGGTACAACGTTGGTGGAGCGGCGTAGGCTCGATGCCCTTCAGCCCTGGGGTTTTCCCGACTCCGTTAAACCCTATGATTCTTCCTATCTAGCGGGCTTTGAAGCGCAGCGGGCGCAAGTGACGTTAGAACAGGGCTTTGAGCAAGCCCAAGGGGTGATGGCGGAGCAAATTCGCGAGGATATCCGGCGGGATATTGGCGGCGATGAGCAGCGGATTCATTCCGTTGCCACAGATTATGCTCAGGTGACGTTTAAACATTTGCTCCTGCCGGTGTGGATGGCTTCCTATCGTTACCAAAACAAGAGTTATCAGGTGTTAGTCAATGCCCTCACGGGTCAAGTCCAGGGAGAGCATCCCTACAGTGTTTGGAAAATAACGCTGGCGGCATTAGCGGGGGCATTGGTGGCGATCGCTGTAATCTGGATCTTCACCCAGTAGGGGCGAAAAAATTTTCGCCCTCTTGTTGCTAAAGGGATTGAATGAAGGTTTGGGCGATCGCTTTTTTCGCCCTCTTGTTGCTAAAGGGATTGGATGAAGGTTTGGGCGATCGCCAACGCCGCTGGCGGAATATCATGGCCCATCGTCGGCAATTCATGATAAGCCAACGCCACGCCCAACCCCGTCAATTCCTGCTTTAAATCCTGAGCCGCTGCGAGGGGAACAATGGGGTCTTGCTGGCCATGGATCATCAACACCGGCGGGTTAGCCTTAACGCTCAACGGCCCATGGCCATAGCCACTAATACTACACAACCCCGCCAAAGGTAACTGTAGCCCCACATCCAACGTCATCGCCCCCCCTTGAGAAAAACCCAGCAACACCGTTTTACTCAAAGGAACCCCAGTTTCAGTTTCCAAACTGGGCAACCAATCTAACAGCATCCGCCGCGACTGATCCAAACCCGTTAAACCCGTTAATTGCCAAGTGGCTAAATCACCATTTTCCAAAGCATACCAAGCCCGCCCCCCCGGTACTTGGGGATGGGGAAAGGGGGCATTGGGGAAAATAAATTGATAGTCCGGCAGGTTAAAAGCGGGGGCCAACCCGACTAAATCCTCCAAATTTGCACCCCAACCATGGAGAGCAACGAGGAGACGCTGAGGCGGTTGATTGTTTTGGGGAGGGATGGCAATGAAATCGAGGGTCATGGGTTGCACAGTAATCAGGACATTGAACAAAAAGAGCGACGCACTCCCCCACCTCGCCGCAGGCAGGTGGGGGTCAAGGAGCGGTGGGTCTTAGTCGTCCTTTTTGAGCGACATAAAACAGTGTCATGATGTTAAAATTCTCCCATGAA
>NZ_JAYGHW010000105.1:0-22170 GCF_034932185.1 Spirulina sp. CCNP1310
TCACTCCTCACTCCTCACTCCTCACTCCTCACTCCTCACTCCTCACTCCTCACTCCTCACTCCTCCCCAACCATACTCCGCATCAAATTCGCCATCTCTAAAGCATTCATGGCGTAGTTCCAACCCAGGTTACTCTTAATGCCAGCCCGCTCTAGGGCCTGTTGGAGTGTATCGGTGGTGAGGATGCCAAAAATGACGGGGATACCTGTTTGAAAACTAGCGGCGGCGATGCCTTTGGCGGCTTCGGCGGCCACATAATCAAAATGGGGGGTATCACCGCGAATCACAGCCCCTAGGCAAATCACGGCGTTGTAGCGGCGAGAATTGGCCACTTGGCGGGCCACCATGGCGATTTCAAAGCTGCCGGGAACCCAAAAATAATCGGTTTGGGAGCCTTGGGGGTTGGTATCGACACCGTGGCGTTGGAGGCAGTCTTGGCAACCGGCGAGGAGTTTCCCCGTCACCATGTCGTTAAAGCGACCGATGACGATGGCGATGCGGAGGGATTCGGGGTCGGTGGTGAAGTTGCCTTCAAATACAGCCATGGGAATTGGGGGGAATGGGGATTAAAATGGCGTGGCGATCGCACCGGATCATACACGCCATCGTTACAGTTTTGGGGGTGGGTTGTTAGACGACGAAGAAGTTCAGCACACCCACGACGACGACGAGGATCAGCCACAGACCGGAGCTAAGATAGATCAGTTGTTTGGATTGATCCCAGTTTTGGGGGGTGGCGTAGGCGACGGGTACACCGACGACCATGGCGAAGGAGAGGAAAACAAGGGCGGCAAGGGCGAGTTGAAAAATGATAGACATGGGCGGTTCTCCTAATACAGCAATATTAATGAGGTAAGCAAGGCCAGCAAGTGGGCTTCTCTAACAAGGTTTTGAAAAAGTCCTGCTAGTACGCTAGCAAATGACGGCCATTCTGGGAAGGGTTTTGGGGCTAGGCGGGGGGGTTGGCCCGTTGTTGGAGGATGAATTGGGCGATCGCCAAATCCACGGGGGTGGTAATTTTCAGGTTGGTTTCTTCACCGGGGACGATCTGGACGGGAAAGTCGCATTTTTCAAAGAGGGCGGCATCATCGGTGACGGCCCACCCCAGTTCGCGGCCATGGTGGTGGCATTGTTTGAGCATTGCGACATCGAAGCCTTGGGGGGTTTGGGCGGCCCAGAGGTTGCTGCGATCGGGGGTGCTTTGAATGATTTGATCGCTGTTGACGATTTTAATTGTGTCTTTAACGGGGACGGCGGCGATCAGGCCGGAGCAGTTGCGCAACTGGGCAGCGCAGCGATCGAACAGTTCCGGGGTAGCGAGGCAGCGAGCGCCATCGTGGATCAGCACCCGTTGGGCTTGGGGGGGGAGGGCTTGGAGGCCGTTATAAACGGAGGCTTGGCGGGTTTCCCCCCCTTGGATGATCTGGACGGGTTTGGTGAGGTAGATATCGGCAATAATTTGCTCGAAGGCGGGGAAGTCGTAGGGTTGGCCAATCAGGCCAATCCAGCTAATTTCCTGAGCTTGTTCGATGGCTTGGAGGGTCCAAGCGAGAAGGGGTTTTTGGTTGAGGGTGAGGAGCAGTTTATTGCGATCGCTCCCCATTCGTTTCCCCAATCCGGCGGCCGGAATCAAGAGGTGCATGGTGTATTGCTGAAAATTTCTCAATCTTTGAGCATATCGCGCTATGGGGTTGGGTTGAGGATGGGCGATGGCGGGTCAAGCGTTGAGCCTAAGGAATTACGTTAAACAAAGCAAATCTAAATATTATTGACAATTACTGCTGACGTATTCTTTCTGTTGATCGCGGTGGGGGAGGAGTTGGGTGCTGGTTTTTGATCAATGGGGGATATGCGGATGATGCGATCGCCTTGGGCTAGGATAGGATGGTGATCCCATCGTGAGGAATTGTCATGCCTACCACTGGGTAATCATGCCCTGCGATCGGGGCAAACTACCCCACCCCCGCCCAATATCTTGCCTGTGTTAAAGTTGTCGATACCTTCGGTTGCAATACATCCATCACCGTAGAAATAGAAGTGTAGGGTTATGCCCATCCTCCTTGACTATCAAAACCGAGAAGTCCGCCTGACCGAAGAACGGTTGGCACATATTCTCAATCACCCTGAAATGGTTGGGATGGAAACACAAATCGCTGACACCCTCACACAACCAAGCCTGGTACGTCAATCTCGCAGTGATGAAAGCGTGGCATTGCTTTATCGCTTCTATACCCAAATAACGATTGGCGATAAATGGCTTTGTGTCGTCGTGAAATATCTTCCCAATGATGCCTTTATTGTCACCGCCTATTTCACAGATAAACCTAAAACAGGAGAAACCCTATGGCAGAGCGAGTAAAAGTTTGGTTTGATCCCGAAGCTGACTTTCTAGAAGTCACTTTTTCGGAATCTCCCGGTTATATGCGGGCAACAGAAAATGATGCTGTGATGGAGCGTGTCGATTTAGAGGGCAACCTTCTGGGTTTTTCGATTCTGGCAGTGAGCCAGCTTGCTCAATCAAAACCATTGATTGCTGAATTGTTATCTGAACGAGGAAGTGCAGCCTAACCCATGACTTTAATCGGTGAGGAGGTAGAGGCAGGGTAGGGCATCGACAATGCTGTAGGCGATGTAGGGGCGAAAAATTTTTCGCCCCCACACAGATCAACGCTACAGCCGGATTCTGTATAACCTTAAACTGGAAAAATCCATAAACATTAAGTTCTCAGTGGGTACTTTATGTACCTAGTGACAGGCCAACAGTCCAGTCTTTCTCCTCCAATTCTTGAAAAGAATAATTAAGTTGACCTCTTCGACCAACCTCAATTGAATAAAAATCAACTTTGGGAATTTCACTAACTTCAAACTCAAAAATACAAGTTACGATAGACTCTTTTTTACCCGATCCTGTTTCTCCTGTTGCCAAAATAGTGCCTTCTCCATCTCGAATTGTAACCGGCATATTTGTCCTTATATCACCAAATCCTCCCGTTCCGTAGCAATGATCATCGGTTCCTTCAATGTCAGAATCAATTAAGGTTACAGATCCCTTGATTGTATATTTGGGTTGTACGAAAGGGATGGCCGGTATTATTGAATTTGAACTGGATGCAGTGGAAGAACTAGAGCCTTGAGGATTATCAGGGTTTACAACATTCCAGAAAATGGATGTCCCGATAAAGGTTACTAGGACAATTGAAAGTCTTTCACCATTTTTTGTTTTTATAAAATCAACAATATTTTGAATAATTTCAGATATTGTCAATTCTGAGAACTGCTTAGGTTGAACTGATTTAAATGTCTTTTTCTTTTGAGAAGCAGATGGGTGTGTTTTTTTATCTGCTGTATGTGTTGTTGGTATTGAATGAGAATGGGGTGGTGGGGTTGTGGGCTGAGGTTCAATTAAATTAAATGATTCTTGCCAAAGATTTAAGGTTTGATCTTTGATTCGACCGCGAACAATAACCTTACTAACATTGTTAGGCTGAAGCTTTAAAAGTCCTTTTTTGATAAAATCAACGGTTGCCTCTTGAGCGGGGGCGGTCGTGGATTCTAGAATTAAGGTTAAGCAATCATAACTTATGGATGCTTTCACATGAATGCCTTTCGGTTCTAGTGTTTTATTGATGATGGTCGCAATGGCTTGAGCATTTCCTGATTTGGCTTGGTTGAGGAGTGAATGTGGTTCTGTCATAACAAATAGATTATTTAAAGTTTAGTGAAATCGATTTGCATTACATGGGTGATGAACCTGCTGATGGCGGTGGGGTTGGGGTTAGGCGGGGAGGAGGTAGAGGCCGGGTGGGGCATCGGCGGGGGGGAGGAGTTGGGTGCTGGTTTGGACGTTTTGGGCGGCGCAGAGGTCGGCGAAGGCGAGGAGGCTATCGAGGCGGGCTGTTAGTTCGCTGATGGTGTCGAGGTATTCGGCGAGGGCGATCTGGCGGCGTTGCCAATGTTGATCGATGTGGGGTTTGGTGCGGTGCATGGTGAGTTCGACTTCGGCTTCGGTGCGTTTGCGATAGGCGCGATCGCTCCCCAGGTTTTGATCAATGGGGGATATGCGGATGATGCGATCGACGCGCTCCGGGGTGATGTGGGGTTTAAAGGGGGATGTGGCGAAGCGTTGGGCGGTGTTGAGTTCGGGGCGTTGGTCGTGGATGATGGTGCGGCCCCAGTTTTCGGTGTGTTGTTGGAATTGGGGGAGGGTTTCGCGGAGGAGGGCTTGTGCGTCTTGGATGTGGCCATGTTTGAGGAGGAGTTGGGCTTCGGTGGCGGTGGCGACGGCCCAGCCTTGGGTGGCGATATCGACGAGGAGGAGGGTGTTGGGTTCGGGTTGGAGTTGGGCTTGGGTGGCTTGGTTGGCGAGGAAGATGCGGGCTTTGGCGGCTGCTTTGATGGCGGTTTGGGGGGAGTCGTCGGGGAAGCGTTTGAGGTTTTCGAGTTCGGCTTGAAGGTTGGCGATTTCTTGGATGAGGAGGGCTTGATGGAGGTGGGCAATGGCATCAATGATGCGCTGTTGTTGTTGGCGGTTGTCTTCGAGGAGGAGGTGAATATGGGCAAGTTGGGCAGACATTTGGCCGAGGATTTCTTCGATCCGCGTAAAGCCTTGGTTAACGTTTTGTTGGAGTTGGGTGATGGATTTTTGAACTTGGTTGAGTTTGTAGCCCATGTAGGCAAAGCCTGCAATGCTGACTCCGAGGCCGAGGACGCTGGCCCCGGCAGCAATTTGGCTAACACCGAGAATTTTGGCAGCGGTTTGTTGGAGGCCAATAATTTTGTGATCAATGCCAACTAATTTATTAAATGTGGCAATATGACCAATCCCATTCACGGCTATTTGTGCGGCTCCGAGGGGAGGGGCAAGGGCGAGGGTGGCGAGTTGGCTGGTTAGGCCGGCGGCTTCGGATAGGTGGGCGACGATTTGCCCGCCTTGGGCTGTTCCAGCAGCATGGCGAATGACGCTTCCATAGCGAACCAATGAACCATTTGCTAATCCCTGAAGAATGGGGATAGTAGCAACTAAAGTAGTGGGAATAAGCATAGTTTTTGGTGTGAGCTTAGGTTAACTGGGAATTTTAAGGGAAGGATTATTGACAGCTTCTTTACGCATTCGCTTTGAAACCTGAATGTTTTTGATTTTAACATCTACACCTTCAGCAATTGCCCTAAATCCTCTGTACCAGCGTGCTGAAAGATTGCCGTCTTCAAATTCTGGTCGTGAAGAATCTAATTCTATTTCTATCAAATAAATATCATTGCTTTCGTTCGTTGTAGCCTTTTGACGTTCATCAAAGCAATTTTTAATTTTTTGCTGAGTGTATTGATTAGAAGGACCTTGCCATAATGTTTTTATACAAGACGTTCTTTTCGTAAAGTCAACAAATTTCTGAGATACACCATAATGCTTTAAATCACCAATAATCTCCTCTTCTTCAGCACGATCAGCATTCACTGCCAAAAAAACAATTGTTTTTGCCGCTAAATGTTCATATTGTCCGTAAGTTTTAGGAGGTGGAGAAATCGAGGCTTGCTCAGAAAAAAAATTACGATCAGATTCCTCGTCATTCTTTTTTGAATTTAGAATATAAATAGCAACTCCAACTGCTGCCAAAATAAATGCGATTAGTACAATTCCATTGATGTTGTTCATGTCGTCCTCCGGCATTTTAGTATCTGTGTTAACTATCTCTTTTCGTACATCAGTTACCACCCCTGAAAATTCTCGATTCTCGATGTTATCAACTCTTTCATCAAATGATACAAAAGGAATAAGATTATTTATTTTTACTGCTAAATTTCTAGAAAAAATTTTTTGATGTGTTACTTTAAGAAGAATTTTATAAAATCCAAGGAATGAACCAATAACACGATTATCATAAATGAATGATTCGATGTACCCATGTATTTGTTTTTTTTGTTTCTCATGAGCCAAGTATCTTAACCAAAGATTTATATCCTCATCTAAATTCAAGGAAGATAATTTACTACCTGAATCATTGTGGATCTCTTGGAAGAATTCAAAATTTTGCATAACTATTCATTGATAAGTTGATTGAATTTATTTTGTAGTTCCGCGAGTTGATCCTTGCGATTTTCCACCTTTCGCCAATATTGCTTAAACTCCTCTAGCTCATTTTCTTTAAGCCTTTTCCTGCGTTCAAGTGAATCTTTAGTTAGCTCTAGTGTTCTATCAATTACATCGTCAAACTGATTACTCAGTTGATGGAAATAATCCTGAATCCAGTTTTCGATTGTTGCCAAAATTTTCGATTTCTTTACGGATATACCTTGTAGCCATTGCTCGACTACAGCTTCATTATCTGGTAGCTCTAATTCGTGGTATTGGACATTTTCATGAATAGCTCTTTCGATAGGTCGTGTCCTTTTGAACTTAAAGAAAAACAAAATAGTTTCTGTATAATGCTCTATCTCAGTTTTTGTGCCAGTCTGTTCCATAATACTTTTAGTACCAGCTTTAATTTTTTCAGAGGACAAACTAAAAAAGCTTTCCGGCAACTCTGGAAAGTTCAATTCAATAACCTTATTAAATTCCGCTTCAATCACATCTACTAAATCCGGAAAAATACTAGCAACATCTGCTAAGATCGCTTGATGATATTTCTCAGAAAAACTTTCAACAAAAGCAGTGATTGAACTACACTGTTTCTGAATACTAAGCTCGGCTTCATTAGATAGTGCTTTGTCGACACACGTGTACAACGTTTTATAATATTTTTCTGCATCATCTAAACAATTTACCCCTTTCTGATCATTACTTTTAACACTCTTATAAAAGCATTGACGGTCACGTTGATGCGAAAATTCCTTTTGAATCTTCTGTACCCTATCATATGCTCTTCCAAGACTTTCCGCATGGAAAGGACTTATCTGTTGCTCAAGATCATCTTTCAAATCAAAACCTGATCTACCCTCTTCTAGAGCCTCTTCAAGAAAGATAATAATATTAACATTCAAATCTTCACAAACTTTTGCAACAGCCCTTACTAAATCGTCAGTCTTAATAAGTGCTTCTAATTCATCAATTTCATCAATTAGTCGATTTTCCTCTTCTATAAATTCTGCAGAAGCTAGGACTCGAAAAGTGTGATTTATTTGTTTATCAATATCTTCTCGTGTTTTTTTTAATAAACCCTTTAGCTCAGACTGTTGATTTTGAAGTTGGTTTAACAACTGATTGACTTCTTTCGTTTTTTCATGAATGCTGTTTTTAACCTGTAAATTTAGTTGAGCAATTAAAACATCAAGCGATGTTAACAGCGGCCGTAAGCTAGGAACCAGAACCAATTCTGTGAAAGATGTATCAATACGCTGCCTTAACATTTGCCAAAGTTCCTGACCTCCACTCCACTCTGTCGCATGATGGAGAAACTGCCTCATCGTTTGATCATCAATTTCTGATCCTCGTTTAACCTTTCTTTTGACGATCTTAAACCAATCCTCTAAATCGTCGTCATCCCATGTCTTTTGTTCAATAACGTTATTGCATTCTTTAAAAACTGACTCTAGATATTCTAGGCGAAGGTTTGACGCAACACCAGAAGCGTCCTCTATTAAGCCTGTTCCCCAAGCACACTGGGCAAGGAAAAGAAGTCGTGCGGTAAATGGGATAATGGTAGGAGGATTTTTAAGAAATAAAGCAGATTGGATTTCTTCTTGTAACTTTTTGATTTGCTGATCTAAAGGTCGATCATCTGATACTCTTACGTCAACTTTATTAAGTACAAAAATGATTGATGCTATTTTATCTTGCTGTGTTAAGTCATTGGTATTATAACCACCTACTACGTCAGATATAACATCTTTTAGTTCTTTTAAAAGAGCCTGACGGTGTCGTTCATCCACTTGATCATAACTTAAAGAAACTAAACAACAAGATTTCTTGAACTCGCTTTGAATTACCCGTAAGTTAGTGACATCATCCACAGATTTCAAACCCGGTAGATCCACAAACTCAATATCAATGCCTTGCGGGAGATTTAAAAGTGAATGATTGTTCACCGGCAAAAGATCATCCCACACCGCAACATCAGGAGCAGGACATTCTGGGTCTTTACGGAGCTTATGGTAACGCTCCATTACAGACTTAATACGCTCATACATTTGTGCATCACTCAATCCCCTCCACGTGCCAGATTCCCACCGAGCTTGCTCGATTACTGAACCTTTACGTTTCTTGCGAGATTGCTTTGATTTGCCAGTTTTTTGCTGCTCCCCTTCTTTTGACTCCTCTCCTTTAATGATTAACACTGACTGCTTACCGTGCTTAATCCTTAAAACCCCACCGCTCATCTCATCATTGAGAATAGGCGCAATCTTACGACCAATCAGCGCATTAACAATCGTCGATTTTCCCGATGAAGTTGTACCAAGAGTCGCAATCGATAACGTTGGATGATCTAATCGTTCCCTTGTTTGATCAAAAACGGGTCTAAATTGCTCAATTAACTCACGAACCGCCGAATCATCAATAATTTCAGACTGTTTAAGGCTAGCCAAAGAAACCATGATGTTCCCCAGTTCGCGGAACAGTTCACGGACTTCTGTGAATAATTCTTCAATGGACTTAGACATGGAATTCTCCAAAAACGGCGAGGAGCGAACAAGCGAACCGAAGGAATAAACCTGCTCCCAAGAGATTCAGGGAGCCTGCGAAGCCGAGAAATTGAACCGAGAGAAAAAGTGTTGTTTTTTGCTGGACAGGACAAGATAAATCAGAAATATCCTCGACCGTAACACACCCCCCCGCAATCCGTCAACCCCCCCGATCCACCAGTAAGGCGATCGCCCCTAGCCTTGATTCAGTGAATAGAGCGATCGCTCCCTAGAAATAGACCAGCCCCGATCCACCAGTAAGGCGATCGCCCCTAGCCTTGATTCAGTGAATGGGGCGATCGCCCTAGACCCCCATCCATGACAAGCCTCAGAAATTTAGCTACAATCCCGACAGTACCGCCCCCAACCCAGATCCACCAATGGTTAGTTGAAACCCCAATCAACCTATGCCAGTAATCCCCGTACAAACAAAAACACAAGTCCTCGCCCTCCTTCAAGAACATCACGAAACCTTACACAACTTTGGCGTTAAACGTTGTGGCATCTTTGGTTCATTTGTCCACGACCATGCAATTCACCCCCAAAGTGACGTTGATATTTTAGTCACCTTTGAATCAAACCAAAAAACCTTTGATAATTTCATCCACTTATCTTTTTTCCTAGAAGATCTCTTTGGTAGAGCCGTCGATCTCATCACCATTGAATCATTAAGTCCTTATATCGGGCCACACATATTAAATGAGGTTGAGTATGTCCCTATCGGCTCGTGAATACCTACAACACACCTTAGATGAAACAACTTACATGATGATAAACTCTGTTGATTTAAATAAAACAGAATTTCTGCATGCGATTCCAAAAGTAAACTTATCTAAATAATTCTAAAAAATCTTTAAGGGATTGTAAAGCTGGATGATTTAAATTTAAGATTTTCGAGCCTTTATGCTTTAGCACATAGTCAAAATGACGCATTGAACATTTCCTGCCCGCCTGACGCTGCTCTTTCGGGGAACAAGTATCATAGCGGATATATTGATTCCACCAAAACTTATCAAAATCTTTGTCTGAAATTTGCTTTTCTGCACCGCTCAAGCAATCACGCCACCTTTCTAGGCAATCAGCATAGGGTGAATCTTGGCTTTTAATTTTTTTCAGGATTGTTTCCAGTTCACCTTGACCCTCAACATTAGTAAAGTAGCAGGCTAATCGCAGTGGAATGCCTTGAGAGCTTTCAACGGCGATCCATTGATTCACACCTGTTAACTGACCTTGCAAATGAAAAACTTGCGCTAAACAGCAATTCACAAAATTCAGTCTTTCCTCCTGTGAATAGTCATCTTGATCCAGAATAATCCCAATTCTTGCAATATCACGCTTTTGTAAATTCTCATCTAAATCTCGCAAAGTCGTGATTAACTGACGTTCACTGAGGCCATCCAGACATTCATAATCATCTTGATTAATACAAATCGGTGCATCAACTTCAATGTCGCAATTGAGATAATCAATGAGAAACTGTAAAAACTGCTGATCATTTTTACTTTCAACAATTAAAAGATTGCCCATGATTACTCTCCTCGAATCGGTTTGCCCCGTTCTAGGGCATATTCCAAAAGTTCAGCATCTCGCTTAATCGCAACAATTTTCTGATCTCTGGGATTCCGAGCCAGTTCAAAATACATCCCATCTTCGGGATAGTCCTGGCTTGCCGCCGCAAACGCCTTAATCATTTCCAGGCTATGGGTTGTTGCAAAAATGGTTGTATCCAGTTCACGAGCCAACTGAAAAAGAGCCTTCCAGAATTTCTCCTGACTTGTGTAGTGAATCCCATTTTCAATTTCATCAATAAATAAAACATTTTGATCCCTGTTGAGTAATTCTAAAGCAATGGCTGTAACTCGATTAATCGCATCACCAAAAAGAGAAATAGGTAATCTTTTCTGATCCTTGCGAGTTAAATAAAGCGTTGGTTCATTCATTGAGAAAGTTTCTGCATCTTCAATAGAATTATCTAAAATTTTTAAGATGTTTAGCACGTCATCTGACTGATTTTCAAAATTAAGCTTGTCATATTGACTGGCAATTTCTTGATTGGAAAAAGAAAGAGATGTAGAAATCAAAGGAATATTTTCATCTGGAAAGCTGGGCGAAAAAACCTCCCTAGAACTAGCAACAACATTGCGCTTGATTGTTTCATCCTGATTTGAAAGCAGCCTAATTTGTAAAACCGAAATAACAGGACTATTTCTACCAATATTTTTATGAATAAATTCAACAAATTCTTCCTCTTCATCTTCAAAAACTTTACTATCCAAAGACAAAGAAACCGATAGCGTTACTTCTTGGGCATTTTTATCATCTGTGTCTCCCTTGATTTTGATATGCTGATGAATGTCTTGATCATAAAAAAACGTATTCCATGCCATTTTGGGCATATTTTTAATGGCAGTCATTGATTCTTTTCGCGCTTGCTTGAGAGACATTACTGCTGTTGGCGTGGGATAAAAGTACAGTAATAAAGCTTCGAGTAAAGCAGTTTTACCCGCATTGTTTTTTCCCCCGATCAAATTGATGCGCCTAAAGCCATCAATCTTGATCTGCTCAAAGCAACGAAAATTTTCAATCGTGATCGATTTCAGCATGATCTTTCCTGGGCTGATTGTGCATTAAAACAATACACTGTCATCATCGCGGACGATTTCCGCTTCCACCACCTTGGCCTCCTCCTCCACTGGGGGAAGCGTAGCGGCAGGTTCAGGGGATGGCTCAGGCGTAGGGGCGATAGGTACGCGATCGCGGATCGCCTTCCCTTCCATTGCATCGATGCGTTCCCCATCTGCCTCCATAGCGGGGGCCTGCTTCGTGAAAACCAAACCCTGATCCACACAATCCACCCGCACCGTATCCCCTTCCCCAAAAGCATTTTCCAGGATCTTCGTCGCCATCGGATTCTCTAACTCCCGCTGGATCGCCCGCTTCAACGGCCGCGCCCCATACACCGGATCATACCCCGCCTCCACCAGATGATTTTGCGCCGCCTCCGTCAGGATCAACGTAATTTTTTGCTCCGCCAATAACTTATGGATGCGTTGCAATTGAATCAGAACGATCGCCCGCAACTGTTCCCGCAATAGCGGCTTAAACACAATCCGCTCATCAATGCGATTGAGGAACTCCGGCCGGAAATAACCCCTGAGGATCTCATCCATGGTTTTACCGCCCCCCGTAATCAGAGGCGCAGGGGATTGATCCTGAGGAATAATCGCCCCCAGAATCTCCTGAATCAACGCTTCCACCTCCTGGGGCGTGGTGGGTTCACTCACCTGCGTTCCCACCTGCAACAGGCTTTGATGTTGCGCTTCCAACAGTTGGCCAATGCGTTGGCGTAGCTTGCGGTCTAACTCCTGCTTGACGGGTTTTGCGAAATTTTCCCCCAGAGCCGCCGAATTGAGGATCACATCGCTACCGATATTACTCGTCATCACAATGATCGTATTGCGAAAATCCACCAGCCGCCCTTGGGAATCCGTCACCCGCCCATCATCGAGGATTTGCAAGAGGATATTAAATACATCCCGATGGGCCTTTTCCACCTCATCGAGGAGCACAACGGAATAGGGGCGACGGCGCACCGCTTCCGTGAGTTGCCCCCCTTCCTCATAACCCACATAGCCGGGAGGCGCACCCACCAGGCGAGAAACCGTGTGCTTCTCCATATATTCCGACATATCGAGGCGCACCATTGCCTCCTCACTGTCGAATAATAATTCAGCCAACGCACGGGCTAATTCCGTTTTCCCGACCCCCGTCGGCCCCATGAAGAGGAACGAACCAATGGGGCGGTTGAGGTCTTTCATGCCAGCACGGGCGCGACGAATCGCCGCCGCCACAGCGGCCACCGCTTCCTCCTGACCAATGACCCGCTCATGTAACTGCCCTTCTAATTGCAGCAGTTTTTGTTTTTCCGATTCCATTAAGCGGGTGACGGGGATGCCTGTCCAGCGGGCCACCACATCGGCAATATCCGCTTCGGTGACTTGTTCCCGCAGGAGGGCGCTGCCTTGGTTTTGGCGATCGAGGAATTGCGCTTCCTGGGCTTCCCGTTGTTGTTGGAGTTGTTCCCGCTCAAATTTGAGTTGATAGGCGCGGTTTTGATCATAATCCCGTAACGCCCGCTCCACTTGTAGCCGTAACTTATCTTCCTTTTCCTTGAGGATATTAATCTCTTCAAGCATTTGCTTTTCCGCTTCCCACTGTTGGGTGAGGGCGGTTTGTTTGGTGGTGAGGTCGGCAATTTCTTGGCTGATGCGGCCTTGGCGGTCTTTGGAGGTGGGATCGCCTTCGAGGGAGAGTTTTTCCATCTGCAATTGCATGATCCGCCGGTCGAGGCTTTCTAACTCCATGGGTTTGGAGGTGATTTCCATTTTTAACCGGGCGGCGGCTTCGTCTACGAGGTCGATCGCCTTGTCGGGGAGGAAGCGATCGCTAATATAGCGATGGGAGAGGGTGGCGGCGGCAACAAGGGCAGAGTCAATAATTTTTACGCCGTGGTGGACTTCGTAGCGTTCCTTTAAGCCCCGCAGGATCGAGATCGTATCCTCCACACTGGGCTGACGCACATAAACCTGTTGAAAACGCCGCTCTAAAGCGGGGTCTTTTTCGATATGGTTGCGATACTCATCCAGGGTCGTGGCTCCAATGCAGCGCAGTTCCCCCCGGGCCAACATCGGTTTTAATAAATTACCCGCATCCATGGCTCCGGCGCGATCGCCCGCCCCCACCACCGTATGCAGTTCATCAATAAACAAAATTGCCCCCCCATCGGAATGGGTGACTTCATGCAACACCGAGCGCAAACGGTTTTCAAATTCCCCCCGGTATTTGGCCCCGGCGATCAAGCTGCCCATATCGAGGGAGACCAATTGCCGATTTTTGAGGGATTCAGGCACGTCGCCGTTAACGATGCGCTGGGCCAAACCTTCGGCGATCGCCGTTTTCCCCACCCCCGGCTCGCCAATTAACACCGGATTATTTTTCGATCGCCGCGATAACACTTGAATCACATTGCGGATCTCCTCATCCCGGCCAATCACCGGATCCAATTTCCCCGCCCGCGCCCGCTCGGTGAGATCAATACTGTATTTTGCCAGAGCCTCATACTGCTCTTCTGGGTTTTGTTCCGTCACCTTTTGGCTACCCCGCACCGCTTTAATCGTGGTTTCGATATCTTGGGGATCGAGGTTGAATTTGCGGAACAAGCGCCGCCCCAAGCGGGCATCTTCGGCAAACCCGATCAAAAGATGCTCTACGGAAATATAGCTATCTTCCCAACTGGTGCGGGAAGCTTCGGCGCGATCGAGCATCACATCGAGGGCGCGACCGAGATACAACTGCTCAACGTAGGGGAAGCGAGGCTGACCCTTGACGAAAATATCAATCTGTTGTCGAAACGCTTCGAGGTCAATGGCGGCCTTATCGAGGATGCGCTTCGTCAAGCCATCGGTTTCCAGAAGGGCGAGGATAATATGCTCAACTTCCAGTTGTTGATTCCCACAACGGCGGGCCACTTCCTGCGATCGCACAATCGCATCCCAGGCTTGTTCGGTGAATTTACTCGCGTCGGTTGGCTGCATATCCTCTATCATCGGCACATTGGCCCCCCATTGTATCAGTCTCTCCCTAGGGGCGATCGCGGCACAAAGGGTTCAGGGGGTGGGAATCGGTACAACCTGGGCAAAAAAAGGCCGGGGCGATCGCCTTTTGGGGGGGTTTAAATTTTCCTTGCTCAAAAATTTTTATGAAAGATTATTAACATTCCCCGACTAATTGCCCATTAAATGGAAGAGTAATGGTATTTTTGCAGTTGAATCTCAAAGCTTAATCACCCTGAAATCAGTAAAATCAGGGTAAATTCCAGTCCATCATTGATCTCGACCAACAAAAATACAATGTTTGAGGGTATCCATGAAAAAATACGTTGCTGAATTAATTGGCACATTTTGGCTGGTGTTTGGAGGGTGTGGTAGTGCAGTTTTTGCAGCATTTGTTTCTGTTCCCGGTGGCGAAAATACCAATGAGTTTGGTTTAGGTTATTTAGGGGTCTCCCTCGCCTTTGGCTTAACGGTGTTTACGGGGGCCTATGCCTTTGGGCATATTTCCGGGGGACATTTTAACCCGGCGGTTTCCTTTGGGTTGTGGATGGGAAAACGCTTTCCCGGCTCTGATTTAGCCCCCTATATTGGGGCGCAGGTGATTGGGGCAATTTTGGCGGCATTGTTGATTTTGGCGATCGCCCATGGTGCGCCAGAGTTTCAACTTACCGGCAGCAATCCCTTAGCCACCAATGGCTTTGGCGAACATTCCCCCCAAGGCTACAGTATTATCTCGGCCCTGTTGGCGGAATTTGTCCTCACATTTATCTTCCTGTTGATCATCTTAGGGGTTACAGATAAAAAAGCCGCCCCCGGTTTTGCCCCCGCTGCCATTGGTCTAGCCCTGACGCTGATCCACCTGATCAGCATCCCCATCACCAACACCTCCGTTAACCCTGCCCGGAGTACCGGGGTTGCCCTCTTCTGTGGGGATATGGCCCTTGTGAGTCAACTGTGGCTGTTTTGGGTGGCCCCCATTGCTGGCGCATTATTGGCGGGTTTTCTCTACCACAACTTCTTTGAGGATTTGAGCCGTCCGGCTGTCATTCCTGATGGAGAATAAGCCGCCACTGAAAGGCTAAAAGAGGGTTAAATTTCTCACAATAAACGCGGTTAGGGGCGAAAAATTTTTGTGCATCCGGCAGGCTTACGCCAGCGCCCCTACACCGATCTATTCTACATTTACAGCCCCTCGCCCGCTTTGGGAGAGGGGTTTGCGGTGAGGGCTAAACCCCATGAGTTCTGACAACAGGAATATCCCCTACCAAGGATTACCGATGAGCGTAAATCCACTCCAAAAATAGGGATGATTAAACGTGAGATCCGGTTGATCAATTGTTGTTGGTAGTTCAATTGTTTCGCCATTGGCAAGGATTAACCGCCCATTTTCTACCCGGCTTTCCCCCCGCAGCAGGGCAAGCTGGGCAAGGCGCAGAGCTTCGGCTTTGGTGGGAACTTGGGTGAGATAATCGTAAAAATTAATCATCAGTGCAAAGGTTCCCGCATCACTCACCGACCAGAGACTCCCCAGAGCCGAACGCACCCCAGCCGCTACCGCCAACCCCGCAAACCCTAATTCTGCTTCTGGGGAATTAATCGCCGTCTGGCAAGCACTCAACACCAACAACTCCACCAGGGGATCATCCCAGTTGAGACTGGCCAGTTCTGTGAGGGAAAGGCGGCGATCGCTCAATTGAATATAGGAATCCTCCGGGCGACCGGCACGAAATTCCCCATGGGTAGCCAGATGAATAATACCGTAGGGATGGGCAGCGCGGGCGGCTACCAAATTTTCAAAGGTAAACGCTTCATTAATATAGGCTTGACCTGGCCACAGATTTTGGGCGATCGCCTCCACCTCTAAAGGTGCATTGGGCAATGCTTCTTGATCCACAAACTCCGATGCCCCCATGGCCAAAACCTGTTGGCCCTGGAGGTTCGGTAGCCGTAAATCCGTGAGCGCCAAGCTAGGCACAAGGGTTAAACTATAGCGTTCAATCACATAGCCCTGGCCATCATGCATCGCCGCCAAGGGAACCGTCCGCAAACCCTCATCGGGGATGTAGATAATGCTATCAATACCCGCCTCCTGTAAGAGCGGTTCCAAGGGAGCTAGAAGCCATTCATAAAGTTGTTGGGCATTGGCGCGATGGGCATTGATGCGTTGGTGATTGGCGGTATCTCGCCGTAAGCGACCCACCACGCGGGCGATTTCCCCACGGGTGATGGGAATTGATTTGCGTAGGGGTTGGCCATCGGGCAGGATGAGAATGAGTTCGAGGCGATCGCGATCCGAGCGATCGCGGGAGCGAAACCGAGAAGTATATTCCGGCGCAATGGTCAACCCCGGACTACTCACCGGAATCGGCACAGTCTCCGGTGGGACAAAGCTCGCATAGATAATTGCGGGCCGTAACCCCCGCTGTTGCATCACCGCCTGCAAAGAACGCTGGGTATCATTTAAACTTGTCGGATTCAACATCCCCTGATTGCCCACAAAGCCCCCATAATCTGCGGTAAAGCCATCATCCACCGTCAACGCCGCCAAAGTTTCCGATTCTAAAGTCTGCTCTCTCCCTAAATGTTGAGGAGCCGATAAATCCGTCAGATCTTGAGGAGAAACATCCTCAAAACTCGGCAGCGTCGTCGTTGCATCCGGTATCCGATTTAACTCCTGATCGGTTAATTCCACCGCACCGATATCCACCTGACCCTCATTAATCCGGTTAAAGCCTCGCTGATCCGTTCCTCCCGCCGCGAAAACATTGCTACCCGCATTAATCACCGGACTCCCCCCCAAGGGTCGATGGGTTTGAGTCAGGCCGCCATAGCTGCCTAACGGCCCCAACAGGGGATCAAGATCCACCAAATTATGGGGGCCTAACGTCAGATTCGTTGCCCCCGCCGGGCTGGTAATCAGATTGTATTGCAAGGTTGCAAAGGTGAAATTGCCGGCCAGATCGGGAGCCTCTCCCCCCTGATCACTATTGCCGCCGATGATGCTGTTTCGCACCGTCAGATTGCCAAAACTGACTAACCCACCTCCATCCGAGAGCGAGACGCGATTATTCGTAATTGTGCTGTTCTGAATCGTGCCGCCGCTGGTGACAAAAATTCCGCCCCCATTGCTGTACAAGCCAAGGGTGCGGTTGCCACTGATCGTGCTGTTGATGATATTGACCTGAGGCGCATGAATCCCGCCGCCAGCACTATTGTTCTGAAACCCCCCCACCAGGGTTTGATTGCCGAGGGTTTGATTATTGCTGACGGTGCTGTTCAACAGGTTCACGACTCCAAAACTGCGAATGCCGCCCCCACCCGCGACTTTATCCCCAGCAGTTTGATTGTTGCTAACTGTACTGTTATTGAGGGTGACGGTGGATTGAGCATAAATTCCCCCGCCAGCACTGAAGTTTCCGGCGGTACGATTGCCTGTGACGGTGCTGTTGGTGAGGAGCAACGGCCCGACGCTGGCAATACCGCCGCCATTGCCATTAGTGCCAAGGGTGCGATTGTTGCTGACGGTGCTATTGATGAGCGTAAGAGCGCCCCCAGTATAGATGCCACCCCCGCGTACAATGTCTGCTCCACTGGTGCGGTTGTCGGTGATGGTGCTATTAATCAGGGTGAGATTGCCATCGCTGAGAATGCCGCCTCCGAGGCCAGCGGTGGCATTTCCTCCAGTGATCGTTAGGGAGTTAAGCGTCACATCTGCGTTGTTAGTGATGTTAAAAATGCGAAAGGTGTCGTTCCCTTGGATGGTGATATTGTTGCCCTGACCGTTGATCGTGAGATTTTCGGTGATATTCAGGGAGTTGCTGGTTAAGCTCACCAGGGTGATCCCAGGGGCAAAGCGAATTTCATCGGCTCCGGGCAAGGCATTGGCATCGTTAATCTGGTTTCTGAGGGAATTGGGCCCGGCATTATCGCCGTTGAGGACGGTGAAGAGGGCGAGGGTCTCTTGATAGTCGGTTAGGACTGGGGTTGCAAAGGCGATCGCCCCTTCAATATTGCCTGTGGCCCGCTCAAACTGCCAATCTCCCCCTAGGGCTGCGCTCCCCGTGGCATTCGTGGAGGCCGCTACATCCGCTCCGGTTAAATCTGCCAAGCTATTGATCAATGCTTCCCCCACGGCTCCTAAAGCTGTAAAGCAACTGTACAGGAGCAGATCTGCCCCCGGTGCTAGGGCGCGATGCCATTGTTGAAACAAGTCTGCATACTGATTAACGGTTGTATTCTCCACAAAATCCGACCCTAACCAAAAATTTCCCGCATTCCCCTCCGCCACAATATGCACCTCATCCACCCTTTCCCCCCAATCGGCAAAGTGGCTTAAAACCCTCGTGATCTCACGAATCCCCGCCATCTCTGGCGTAATCACCACCGTTGTTGTCCCCGGCCGCCCACCGTAGAGCAGCGATAAATAATCGGGAACGGTGGCATCTAAGAAGGTTAAGGAGAGGGGAGCGGCGGCGGTGTCGTAACGGGTGACGGTGGGGGCCTGGGCTGTGCCGTTGTGGGTGGTGATCAGGGTGGGATCAGTGGGATCAATGGGATGGGATGATGCGAGGTGAACCGTTGCTGCTGTAATGGGGCCAGTTATGGCTAAATCTCCAGGAGCCACGGGAGGCAAAGCGATCCCCGTGAGCAGGGTGGGCAAATCTACCGCATCAAAACCCGCCCACAGATCCCCCCGATCCAGTTCTAGGCTGAGGAGTTGCCCCGGCTGGGAAATCCGCACCCGATTTTCCCCCGGTACGGCGGCGAGGGTGATCTGGCCATCGGGGGCGGTGACTGTGCCGCTCTGGATGACTGTGCCACCGAATAAACCGAGGGTTTGTCCTGGCCCAACCCTTAAGTCCCCCTGGTTGATAATTGCCCCCGGTTGGGCCGTCAAAAACGCCAGTTGGTTGGGTGTTCCCGTCAAACGGCTATAATCCACGGTTCCCACCGCATCGAGCCAACCACCATCACTAAAACCAAGGCGATCGCCCGTCGTGGCGATAAAATCCCCCGGCACATTTAAACGGGCCTGGGATCCAAAAATAATCCCCGCCGGATTGATCAAATAGAGATGGGGATTGCCCCCGCTTACAGTGATCAGGCCATGAACCACAGAAGGATCGCCCCCCGTCACCCTAGCCAAAATATTCTCCAAACCCGGATGGGCCAAAAACTCAGCAATTTCCCCCGGACTCAAGCCGAAGGCCTGAAAGCTATGAAACAAATTTGCCGCCGCCGTTGTTCCCCCACTAATCCTGTAGGTCTGTCCGTTGTATTCAACGATTGTGCCTGTCCCGTCCGCCGTTGGGGTAATGTTTTGGGCTGAAGCAGGTAAGGTTGTGCAGAGGAGGAAGAGGGCAACCGTCGGCAGCATTCTCAATTCCATGGAGATCTCCAAGCTAGAAGTTTGATGGCTGAATGGATTTAGATCACGAGAAGCACCAACATCAAGCCTATCCTAACAATCTCTATCGTCCTGTCACATTCTGCGGGATTGGCAATTATCATGGGGGGGTAACTGGTGCGATGGAGACACATTTTATGGATGTTAAGTTAATTTTAGTCGTGCTCACGGGGGTATTTATTCTCACGACCCTCTTTTTTGGGACAAAAAACGGCTTTTATGATTCCGATGATTACCACGGTAATGGTTCCGCCCATTAAACGCCCTCTCCTGCCATCTCGCCCTGCCGTTCATGCCTGCGTCTGATTCTGCTTCTACCCCCTTTCCCCTGGCTTGTCGTCCCTATGGTGTTGGCCACCAAGGGGAGGGGGTTTGTTTATTGGTGGAGATGGGGCCTTATCGGATTTTGCTCGATTGTGGGCTACGGGATCCTAATCCGCTATTGACGGAGAAAACGCCGCCAGCGGATTTGGTGTTTTGCAGCCATGCCCATCAGGATCACACCCGTAGCCTTTTAGCTCTGGCTCATCACTTTCCCCAGTTGCCCATCTATGCCAGTGAGGTGACGGCGCAACTATTGCCCTTCCATTGGCAGGAACAATCCCAGGATTTACCGGAGTTATCCTGTCGGCCGTTGCCGTGGCGATCGCCCATTGCCTTTTTTCCCGATCTCACGGCGCAAATTTTCCCCGCCGGCCATTTACCAGGGGCGGCGGCGATCCTCCTCACCTACACCACCCCGCAACGGGCCTATACGGTTCTGTATACGGGGGATTTTTTCCTCTCTAATTCCCGTTTGGTGGAAGGTTTATCGTTGGAAACCTTGCGGGGATCGGCTCCGGATGTGTTGATTATTGAGGGCAGTTATGGGGCGGCGCGGTATCCTCGGCGGCGACAGTTGGAAAAGCAATTTTTAGATCAAATTGAGCGAGGGATTCAAAATCAAACTTCGGTGGTAATTTTTGCCCCCCCTTTGGGGTTAGCGCAGGAAATTGTTATGTTGTTGCGATCGCACCATCAATTCACGGGCCGCAACTTAGAAATTTGGGTAGGGGAGCGGGTGGCCCAAGCCTGTGATAGTTATTTAGATATTTTGCCCCATTTACCGGCAGCGGTGCAAAATTTTGCCCGTCATCAACCGCTGTTTTGGGATGAGGAAATTTTACCAAAGTTGGGCCGCCTGACGGCGAAAACGGTTCCTCAGTCCCCCTTTATTCTACTGACGGATCGTTTTAGTGATTGGCAACAGTTGCAACGGCGTTTTGCCCAAAATTGGCGGGCGTTAATTCCTGCCACGCAGGAAGAGGTGATCGTGGATCGCCAAACCCTGAGCCAACGCACCAATGTTGTGGTAGAACCCTATGTATTGCCGGATCACAGTGATGGCCGCAATACGACGCAATTGATCCACAATATTCGCCCCCAACATATTGTGTTTGTCCATGGTACGGTAGGGGCGATCGCGGCTCTCACCAGTTTAGAAGAGTTGCAAAACCGCTACAAACTCCATGCCCCCAGTAGTGGGATGCGGGTGGAATTGTTGGTGGGCGATCGTTTCATTCAACCCGCCACCCCTTTACTCACCACCTATGAAGGGGAAATCACGGAACTGGATGCCAATGTGCATTTTGCCCTCCCTTCTGCTCTGAGTAATAACCCCAACTGGTCAAGTTTTGCGGATACAGGGTTAATTGAAGCCCGTTGGCAGGGGAATGAGTTAGTATTGCGGGGATTATCGCAGCGGGAATTGTTGCGCCAAAGTAGCGTAGAGCGGATTCAGGTGGATGTAGAATGTTGTCGCAATTGTGAACACCTACGGGGCCAAACCTGCGGCAATGTGCGATCGCCCCTCTGCGGTTTCCCGGTAACGCTGGATGGCTATTGTCCCGCTTTTGAGCCGGTTGGGGGGGAGTAGAGTGAGTTTGATGTTAAAACAGTTGGGCAATATTAAAGGAGCGCGAAAGCGAGTAAAATAATGAAGTTAGACAAAAAAATGATCAAATCAATTTTGTTTGAAATTGCAGAAAAATCAACCAGTGCAGAAGCTATAATTTCTCTTGAGAACTACAATAATGAATCGGTAAAATATCATCTCAAGACTTTGATTGAAGCTGGATTGGTCAAAGAGGTTTCATGGAAAAGAACGTTTGAATCGCCTGAGTTTCGCCCTACAGATTTAACAATGGATGGACATAAACTCTTGCAAGCATTGAATCAGTCCAATATTCATAAAGCATTGAAAACACTACAACCCATTGTGGCAACCACAGCAGCAAAAGCCTTGGTTGACTATCTCATCCAATTATCATGACACTTCCCCAATCTCCCCAGCCCAGCAACAAAACCTCGAAGACTACCTCGATTTTCTCCTTCAACAGGAAAAAACAACCCTACCCTAACCCAAATAAAATGGGTACATCTCAGTTAGGAGATGAGTATAATTACTCAGACCAAGTATATGATTGTAATCCAATTAAGCCGTCAGTGCCCCATTCAGGTACGCACACCTATGCTTTAACACCTTTGGCACATTCTCCC
>NZ_JAYGHW010000106.1:0-17427 GCF_034932185.1 Spirulina sp. CCNP1310
CCTCCCCCCTTGGTAACAGCCCCCCCTCGAACACCGAGCCAGTCTTGAATCCCACCCCGAACCCCTCCCCCGTTGGCAACCTCCCCCGACCGATGATTGGGAACAACCCCTGCCCCGCCCTCGCTCAGATTGGTAGGCTTCTGGGTTAAAATAGATCTTCCTATGGCATGAAAGTTGGCGATGAAACACACATTATCCGTTCTGGCAGAAGATGAAGCAGGCGTGTTAACCCGGATTGCGGGGCTATTTGCCCGACGGGGCTTCAATATTGAAAGTCTAGCTGTCGGCCCTGCTGAACAGATGGGCATTTCCCGGATCACGATGGTTGTACCGGGGGATGACCAAATCATCGAACAACTGACGAAACAGCTTTACAAACTGATCAACGTCCTCAAGGTGCAGGACATCACCCAAACCCCCTGCGTTGAGCGGGAATTGATGCTGGTGAAGGTCAATGCCTCCGCCTCAAATCGGGCAGAGGTGATCGAACTCACCCAAGTTTTCCGGGCGCGGATTGTCGATATTGCCGAAGATACGTTAACGATTGAGGTGGTGGGGGATCCGGGTAAGTTGGTGGCCTTGATTCAAATGCTCAACAAGTTTGGCATCCGCGAAATTGCCCGCACCGGCAAAATCGCCCTCACCCGTGAATCGGGGGTGAATACGGAATATCTCAAATCTTTGGAAGCGAAGATGTAACGGTTGCATTGCTGATCAAGGAAAATCTCCGCGCCTACCCATGTTAAACCCCACCCTTGCCGCCCTCCAACGCTTAATTGATGTGGTTGCCCAACTGCGATCGCCCCAAGGCGGTTGTCCCTGGGATTTGGCCCAAACCCCCCAAACGTTGATCCCCTACATCATTGAGGAAGCCTACGAAACCGTCGCGGCATTGCAAACGGGAACCGAGGCGGATATCTGCGAAGAGTTGGGGGATCTGTTATTACAGGTGATTTTACAGGCGCAAATTGCCTCGGAGTTTGAGCATTTCAATTTGGCAACCATTGCCGAGGGGATCACCACCAAATTGATCCGCCGTCATCCCCATGTATTTGGGGAGGAAACTGCAACCACCGTGGGGGAAGTGCGGGCCCATTGGGAGGCGATTAAGGCGGCGGAAAAGGGCAATATTCCCGAATCCATTAGCGGCCAATTTCGCCGCTATGCCCAGACGCTCCCGCCATTAATGGCCAGCTTGAAAATTTCCCGTAAGGCGGCGGCCTTGGGGTTTGAATGGGAAACCTTAGAGGATGTGTGGGGCAAGGTTGAGGAGGAATGGGGGGAATTAAAAGAGGCGATCGCCCATAAAAACACCGCTGAACAGGAAGCGGAATTGGGGGATCTGCTCTTTGCCTTGATCCAAATTGCCCGCTGGCAGGGCCTTGATCCCAGCCGCGCCCTCCAAGGCACAAATCAGCGTTTTATCCAACGGCTGGAAATTATGGAAAAGGTGGGCGATCGCCCCCTCACCGCCTACAGTTTGCCCGAACTGGATCAACTCTGGAACGAAGCCAAACGCCAACTGGGTCAGGGGCGATTTAAACCGGAACATTCCCCCGCAGATCATCCCGATTCAGATGGGGCGGCGTGAAATGCAGTGAAGATTGGGTTGAGCCGCAAACTCTTCTGAGGGCAACAATCCCCCTAAACTAGGGGATCATCAATTTTTGTGAGGTGGGATTCATGGCACGGCTAGCGCGTCAATTTTGGCAACGGTTCACCCTTGCCCTCATCACTCTGGTGATCATTGTTGGCTGTCGTGCCGCTAGTCCCCCAACCATTGCGATTGGGGCGATCGTTCCCCTGACGGGCGATGTGGCCCAAACCTCCGGCATTCCCACGGTGGAGGGCATTCAATTGGCCATTGATCAAGTCAATGCCAACGGTGGCATTCTCCTCGACGATATCCCTCACCAAATCACGTTAATCACCGCCGATGATCAAGACGACCCGAACCGCGCCGTTGCCGAAGCTAACCGGTTGATCAATCAAGAAAATATTGTCGCCTTGGTGGGGGTTCCCCTCAGCCGCATGGCCATTCCTGTTGCGGATGTGGCAGAGCACGCCAAAGTCCCGATGATTAGCTCAAAATCCACGAACCCGGCCACAACCCAGGATAAAGCGTATATTTTCAGGGCCACATTTACCGATACCTTCCAAGGACAAGTTCTCGCCACCTTGGCGGCGCAAGAATTGGGTCTGAAACGGGCAGCGGTGCTGTTTGATGTTGCCAGTAATTACAATCAATATTTAGCAAATTTATTTCAGGAAGAGTTTGAGGCCCGGGGCGGGGAAATTGTTGCCTTTGAATCGTACCTAACGGGGGCTACGGACTTCAGCGAGCAATTAGCCATCATTGCCGCTGCCGAGCCGGAGGTGCTATTTCTCCCTAACTATCCTGCTGAAGTCCTGATTCAGGCACAACAGGCGCGGGCGTTGGGGATTGAGGCGGTGCTGATTGGTGGGGATGCCTGGAGTGGGTTTAAGGATGTCAGTGATCCCAGTTTGGCGGGGGCATTGTATACGACGGATTGGGCTTTGGATTTAAATACACCTGCTTCTGAGGCCTTTATTGAAGCCTATCGTGCCGCCTATGACGCTTCCCCCACCTCAGCCGCAGCCTTGGGCTATGATGCAGCCCAGTTGATTTTAAAGGCGATCGCCTCTACCGGCTCCACCGATGCCCAAGGGATCCGCCAATACCTCGCGAATGATCTCGAATATAACGGCGTGACGGGAAAAATTGAGTTTGCCAACAGTGGCGATCCGATTAAAGGGGCGGTGGTGGTGCGCATTGAGGGGGGCGATCGCCGCTTTGATCGTCTTGTCACCCCCTAGGGGACGGATTCCGAGGATTTGATACCATGGGCAAATACTTAATCCCCAGGGGGCAACTATGGCCAAACGCCCAAGCCGCAAACCAACAAAGCAAACTGTATCCGCTAACGCTGCCACGAATGCCCTAGCCCTGGGGCAACTCCATACACAAGTCGCTAAACTCCAGAGCGATCGCCATTGGCTCCTCAAGCAAATTCGCCGCAAACGCACCGAACTGGATAACTTCATGACCCAAATGCGCACGATTGTCACCGAAATGATGGGGCGGGGTTCCGGGTTTATGGAGCAGGTGCAAACCCTGGATGAGGAAATCCATCAATTGTTTGATGAGATCTTAACAAAGCGTAAATTGGGCAAACAAAGCCGGGGGAAGATTGAAGACCTTTACCTATCTTTGCAATTTCAAGATGTGATTAGCGATCGCCCCCTTCCCGGTGAAGAAGATGAGGATGACGAGGAAGACCCTGATTTTGCGGACTTCTTTGAAGAGATGAAAAGGAAGGCCCAGGGCGATCGCGGCCCTCACCCCAGTTCCCCAGAAACAGCCGAATCCGCCCCCAATCAACGGGATATCCGCCAAACCTTCCTGCGGTTAGCCGCCATCTACCACCCCGACCGCGCCTCCGATCAAGATACCCAAGCCCAAAACACCGAAATCATGAAGGAAATTAACCGGGCCTACAAAGATGGTGATTTTGCCCGGTTATTAGAATTAGAGCAGCAGACCCTTAATGAAACGGTAGAAACCCTTGAAAATAGTGATGATTTAGAAAAGGTTTGTGCTAAGTTGAAACGAGAAAATCAAAAGCTCCGGGATCAATACGAGGGCATCAAGCAAGAATTACGCCATCTCCGCAATGATACCCATGAAGGGGAGATGGTGAAAACCTATCGTCAAGCCCAAAAGGTTGGATTAGATATGTTTGCCCAAATGGAGCAGGAAGCTCAGATGGAAGTGGAAAATATGACTAAAATTCGTGACTTTGTGCAGGATTTTCGAGATCAAAAAATGACGATTAAGGACTTTCTCCGGGGGCCAAAACCCCAGCGTGTCATGGTGGTGAATCGCCCTAATGGTGAACAGGTGGTGATCCGCTTGGATCATCTGGACTTGGACGACTTTTTCTAAGGTTCTGGGGTGGGTTTGCTGTGGCGCATCCCAGGGAAGACCCTCACCCTAAATCCCTCTCCCTACTTGGGAGAGGGACTTTTGAGCCGATATTCCGCAGGTTGCTCAATCCATGGTGCGTCAGCCGTGACGCTGCTCTTTTAGATCAGAGATTAATCGCTCTGACGTACCCTACAACTCCTCACTCCTCACTGCTCACTGCAATGCCCGAACGCAAGGATGCAGAATAAAGGGCTAAACCGGCCCAAATACAGCCAAAGGTGAGGGCATGGGTGAGGGTGAAGGGTTCGCCATAGAGGAAAACGCCGACGAGCAATTGTAAACTGGGGGCGATGTATTGCAAGAAACCCATGGTGGAGAGGGGGAGTTGTTTCGTGGCGGTGTTAAACCACAGTAGGGGCATGGAGGTGATCACGCCGGCCCCGATCATCGCAGCAATGAGCAGGGGCGATTCCCCCCAATGGCCCACACCGCTTACCTGCCAATACCCCACCAAGAGGAGGGAAATTGGGGCGAGGACAATGGTTTCGACGGCTAAACCGACGAGGGGGCCAATGGCCACCAGTTTACGCACCAAACCATAGAAGGCGAAGGAAAAGGCGAGGCCGAGGGCAATCCAAGGGACTTGCCCTAAGTTGAGCACCAACAGAGCAACGCCCCCAAAGGCGAGGGCAACGGCGAGCCATTGCTGGCCATTGAGCCGCTCTTTAAAAACGATCATCCCTAAGAGGACGGTGACGAGGGGGTTGATATAGTAGCCGAGACTGGTTTCGACGATGCGATCGCTATTCACGCCGTAGATATAAATTCCCCAATTCACCGCTAAGAGGGCGGAGGTGAGGAGTAGGGCCTTGAGGAGTTGGGGCGATCGCCCCACGGGTTGCAATTCCGGTAAACGGTGCTGCCATGCCAAAATGCTCAATAAAAACACCATTGACCAAATAATCCGATGGCTCAACACCTCCAGGGCGGGAACACCGAGAAACAATTTCCAATAGACGGGTAAGAGTCCCCAGGAAGCATAGGCGAGAATGGCGTAGAGGATGCCGGGCTTGGCGGGGGAAGATGCGGTCATGGGGCAACAAGGGCAAAAATCCCCATTGTAACGAGGATCGATGTCGGGTGTAGGATAGGCAAGGATGCAACGAATAGGGGAAAAAGAGGATGAGGGAGCGATTCTCCGATGGAGAGGCTGTGCCAACGCAGACGGTGGGGGTCATTGGCGGCGGACAGTTGGCCTGGATGATGGCGATGGCAGCGGAACGCCTGGATTTAGATTTAATTGTCCAAACCCCCAGCCCCGATGATCCCGCCCTGGCTTTAGTAGATGAGGGGATTTTTGCCCCTGTAGCGGATGTGGAGGCCACAAGACAGTTGAGCGATCGCGCCTCGGTGATTACGTTTGAAAATGAATTTGTCGATCTTGAGGGTTTGCAAGTTTTGGCGGATCGGGGGGTTTGTTTTCGCCCTAGTTTGGCCAGTTTACGCCCCCTCTTGGATAAGTACGAACAGCGGCAAACTTTGGCCCGCTTGGGTTTACCAACGCCGAAATTTGGGCCATTGACGACAGTGGAGGCGATCGCCTCCGATTATGGCTTTCCCGTCGTGATCAAAGCCCGTCGCCATGGCTACGATGGCCGGGGGACGTTTATTGTTAAAGATGAAGCACAATTGCGGCAATTGTGGCCCAGTTGGCGGTTAGCGGATCTGCTCGTGGAGGAATTCATTCCCTTTGAGCGGGAGTTAGCGGTGATGGTGGCGCGGGGCATCGGGGGGAAGGTGCAGCTTTATCCAGTGGTAGAGACGGTGCAGGTGGATCAGGTCTGTCGGCGGGTGTTTGCACCGGCAGCGATTCCTGAAACGGTGGTGGGGGAAGTGGAGGCGATCGCCTCTACCCTGATCACCGCCTTGGATGCTGTGGGCATTTTCGGCATTGAGTTGTTTTTAACTGCAAATCAGCAGGTGTTGGTGAATGAAATCGCCCCCCGTACCCATAATTCGGGTCATTACAGTTTAGAAGCCTGCGATATTTCCCAATTTGAAATGCAATTGCGGGCAGTGATGGGTCAACCCTTACCCCCTCCCCAATGGCTCTATCGGGGGGCGGTGATGGTGAATTTATTGGGGTTTGAGGTTTCAGAGTCGGATTATTGCCAAAAACGGGAGGCGATCTCGCAAATTCCCGGCGCAGTGGTGCGCTGGTATGGTAAAGGCGCATCCCAGCCGGGGCGTAAGTTGGGCCATGTCACGGTCTGTTTAACAGCGGAACAATGGGAACAGCGAGAGGCGATCGCCTCCCAAATCGAAAACTATTGGTATGGTCAGTAGGGGCGAAAAACTTTTCGCCCCCCCACCCATCCACGTTAGGACTAAAGCGCAAATGCAAACCTTCATTCAACGTTTGTAGTCTTGACCCTGGGGCTACCAATTGCGCCATTTGCCTTGATTTTTGCCTGTTTGAACTTGCTCATAGCGTTCGAGCAATTGCTGATAATCAGGGGATTTGGCCCACCGTTGGATTTCCCGCGCTCGCAGGACGGGGAAAGGATGGGTGCGTTGCTGAACTTGGGCTTGGCGGAGGAGATTACCCAGATCCCGCTGGGCGATCGCATCGTAGGACTGGGCCTGAGCCACAAAAGCCTCCAAATTTAACAGGGGGGCTAACCGAGGCGATCCCCCCGAAAGTTTCATTAACACCGACATCACCACATCAGGATTTTGAGCCGCTAACAGGGCGGCGCGATCGCAACTGAATTCTGCACATCGCACCCAAGTTAACAATTGATCCTGCAACGCTTGGGTCAACAACGCCCCCCAACCGGGTAGCAAATTCGTCGCCAATACCATCAAATTGGCCAACGTTAAATAAACCCCATGCTCACATTTCAAATGGCCCAACTCATGGGCAATTACCGCCTGCACCTCTTCCCAAGTGAGCAATTCAATCAGGGAGGTATGGAGGACAATAAAAGGCCGCTCTCCCCGCATCGCCAAGGTGTAGGCATTGGGGGCCGGGTTTTGCTGGACATAAAGTTCCGGCACTTCGAGATCCAAGACCGCGCAGGCCTCCAGGAGCAAATCGTAGAGTTCCGGCAGTTGGTTCGGCCCCACCTGGACACTGGCGGCAATGTTGTTGATAAAGAAAAACTCCTCGGCCACAGGACTGAGGAGGGAACGAATCACCACATCCAAGCCCGGTAAAGTTTGCAAGGCTTGGGTGGCTTCTTGATCGAGGGGATGACGAAATTGGGGGGCTTGGAGGCCCCGCAGGGGAATTTTGGCGGTCATGGGGCCAGGGGCGAGGGGGTTAGGAGGCGAGCCATTGCTTCACCCGTTGGAGGGATTTCCAGTCGGGTTTACGGGTCAGGCCATCCTCAATGTTTTCGAGGACATCCTGACGAATTTCCTCACTGAGGGCCATCATGTCTTGGGCGGCTTCGATGTGGCTGCGCACACCGGCTTGACCGGCATCGAGCATGGCGAGGGCGAGGTTGATCCGGACTTGGGGGGCCTTGGGATCGAGCTTGACCCCTTTTTGAGCGGCTTTGAGGGCGGCGGCGGGCTTGTCGCAAAGGAGATAGAGCCAGGCGAGACTAGACCAAGCGGCGGCGTTTTTGCGGGCGCGATCGCACACTTCCCGAAACACAGGAATGAGCGTTTCGGGACTTTCCCCCGCTTGGTAGCGCTCTAGTCCGCTTTCATAGAGGGCAGCAACAGAATCGGTCATAATTCCTAGGATTTGAACAAATTGGGCAGAAAATACTTTAGAGGCGATCGCCCCACTGTACAAGGTCTGCCGATTTTGATCTAGACCCCGAAAGATTTCCCACAGCCACAGGTTTGGTTCGCATTGGGGTTCGTGAATTGGAAGCCACCGCCGATCAGGGCGTTGCTGTAGTCCAAAACCAAGCCATAGAGGTAAAGGAGGCTTTTGGGGTCGCAGATGATTTTAAAGCCATCGTAATCGTAGACTTCATCATCGGGGCGAGCATTGCTGATCTCTTCAAAATCCATAGCGTAGGACATCCCAGAGCATCCCCCATTGCGCACCCCCACCCGCAAGCAAAGGTCTTTCCCCTGTTGCTCCCGCAGGAGTTGCAAGTGTTTGAGGGCGGTTTCGGTGAGGAGGATTCCCCGTTGCATGGTTTGGGTTCCTTGGGTCATAGCGGCTCTCCGTTGAACAATCAATTTCCTGTTGTCGGGCAATGGCCCAGCTAAACCCCATTCTAGCGAGGTCTGCGGCAATTGTGGGCCAAGGGGTGAGCGACTGGGGAGGGGCGAACAATTTTTCGCCCTACACCCATTGATTTTTCAACCGATTCCATCACAATTCTGGGGGCATAGCACCCGCCAAAACCGTGGCATAGCGGGCCGCTGCTGCCTGCCAGGTGAAATGGGTTTCAATATATTGTCGTCCCGCTTGGGCCAAGGCCTGGCGTTGCTCAGGACTCCTTAACAGCCCTGCAATCGCGGCGACAAATTCCCCAACGGTATTGGCCCGGATTGCCCCTTGGGGGTCAATGGTTAAACCTTCAAGGGCGCGATCGCTCCCCACCACCGGCACACCTGCGGCCAACGCCTCCAGGGTTTTATTTTTAATCCCAAACCCACTACGCATCGGAATTACACAAAGGGTAGCCTCATGGAGAGCCTCCACCATCACCGCCACTTTCCCCCACACCGTCACCCCCGGCAATGCCCCCAAAGCCTGCACCGCTGGCCCCGGCCTTGCCCCCACTAACGCCACAGTCACATCTGGCATAATTGCCCGCAGGGGGGGCAGAATTTCCCGGCAGAGGAATTGGGCCGCGTCGATATTGGGCTGATTATCCATAGCCCCCATAAACATCAATTGCGCCCCCCCCGGATCAACGGTGCGCATCGGGAAAAGGTCAAGATCAACACCATTGGGAATGACGGTGATCGGTGTATTGGGGCTGAGGCGTTGGAATTGGGCGCGATCCTCTGGGGTGGTGACGACCAAATGGGAAAATTTGCCACAGTAGCCCTGTTCATAGCGACGGAGGAGGGGGAGATTGAGGCGATCGCGCCTCCCCTGATCACTGGTTCCCGCTGCTAGCATTTGCTCAACTGTTGCCGATAAGGAACTGTGGAGATTGGCCACGACCTGAGCGCGATCGCGCCATTGGGGTTCCAAATAAACCTCATTCACCGTATGTTCAGCGGTGATCACCGTAAATCGGGGGGCCTGCGCTGCCACCCAAGCCCGCATCTGTGGGCAAATTTGGCTACGAATATGGGCAGGCACGCCCGTAAGCCAAGCCTGGCCAAACCGCCACCCTTTGCGCCATTTCCCACCCAAGGGGGGCGAGGGTGGGGGGAATACCTGCAACTCCGCTACATATTCCCGCAGTTGGGCAATATCTGCATCGGTGACATGGCCGCTGCGTTGAGTAACGAGGGTAATGGCATGATCCTGACTTAATTGTTTAAGCAGATTAAAGGTACGAACTTGTGTGCCGCCCTGACTGGGAGGATAGGGAAAGGGGGCAGAGATCATCAGAATTTTCATCATGCTCCTCCTGGCCCGTTGTTGGCTTTAACGCTCTTTGATTTGGACAAGGCGGTTAAGGGTGTTCATCCCAAAGGAAATGAGCATATTAATCGAAAGATAGGTAATCGCGATGATGATCATTACATCGATGGGGCGACCGGATTGGTTATAGGTGGTGTTGGCGACGTTGTAAAGTTCAGCATAGGCGATCGCCGCCCCTAAACTGGAATTCTTCGCCAAGTTTTGATACTGACTATTTAACGGCGGAATAATCACCCGCAAGGCTTGAGGAAACACCACCAGCCGCATCGTTAAATTAGAATGTAGCCCCAAGGCCCGCGCCGCTTCCCATTGTCCCTGAGCCACCGACTGAATTCCCGCCCGCACAATCTCCGCAATAAAGGCCGCCGTATAGAGCACCAAACCCACCAATAACGCCGAAAATTCCAACGATAACCGTAACCCCTGCTGGAATGTTCCCGGCTCAATCTCTTCCGGCACTTTCCACCCCAAACCGAAACAGAAAATCAGCAGCAAAACCATCGCTAAAATGCCCAAACCATACAATTGCGGCTGGCCGGACTGGCCTTGTTCCACCATCACAAATGTGCGCCTTTTCCACAGCATCAAAAAGCCGATCTTGCCTACCACCAATAACCCTAAACTGATCCACAGTAACGGCGTATTCGTGGGCCAAATCATAAATAGACCCCGCTTACTGGCATAGAGGATGCCGAAAAAATTAAGCCGATCTTCAGACCTCGGCAATTGGGAAAAAACCGCCGAATACCAGAAAAATAGTTGCAACAATAAAGGCGTATTACGGATTATTTCAATATAAAGTTGGCTACCTTTGCGCAGTAACCAGTTATCAGAAAATTGTAAAATTCCCACAACTGTTCCCACAATTGTTGTAAGAACAATCCCCGAAATCATCATCACCAGGGTATTGATCAAACCTGCCTGCAAAACCCGGCCATAGCTATCGGTGGAAACATAGGGGAAAAAACTGCGGTAGGAGGTGCGGTTGACATCGTAGGGGGCCACACTATCCAGGATTGAGAAAGAGGCCTGGTTGCCTAAAAAATCAAACCCAAACCGTAATCCCGCCCGCTGCATATTGGCGCTGAGATTATAAATCAGCAACCAACCCACAGACACAACAGCGATCACCGCTAAAATTTGTAGGGAATTTTCCAGAAGCGATCATCGCGCCAAAGGGGGATTTGATGCTCAGAAGGGTTGGTCATGACTAACCTGGGAAAGGATTAAGCAGGAAGAAGGCGAGACAATGCCTGTCCAATTTTACAGATTAACCCATGCTTGGGGGGATTCTGCGTTTGCGACGGTTGTCACCTTAGGCGCGGACTGAAGTCCGCACTACGAAGGGGGTGATTAAGGTGTTAACGGAAAGGCGGTGCGTAGAGCAGGCCACCATCTTTCCAGAGGGCGTTAAGACCGCGCTCCAGTTTAAATTCGGAATCTGCTCCGAGGTTACGATCATAAATTTCGCTATAGTTTCCGACCGCTTCAATGACTTTCACCATAAAGTCATCTTCTAGCCCTGCACCGGAACCTAATTCCCCTTCAACGCCTAAGAAACGACGGATGTTGGGATCTTCACTTTCAAGCATTTCTGTGACATTTTCGGAGGTGATGCCTAATTCTTCGGCTTCGATGAGGCCGTATGTCACCCATTTGACCACATCAAACCAAGCGGAGTCGTTGTTAATGGTGGTGGGGCCGAGGGGTTCTTTAGAGAGGGTGATGTCTAGGATGATGTGATCTTCTGGGGTGGAGAGGGTGGTGCGTCGGGCGAGGAGTTGGGATTTATCGGAGGTGAAGCCGTCGCAGAGTTCATCATCATAGGCAGCATAGGCAGGATCTGCCTGTTGGAAGGTTTTCACTTCTGGGTCAACACCGGCTTTGCGCATCCCATCGGTGATGTTGAGTTCGGTGGTGGTTCCGGATTCAACGCAGATGGATTTACCGGCGAAATCTTCTAGGGTGGTGATGCCGCTATCGGCCCGCACCATTACGCCTTGACCATCATAAAAGGTGGTGGGGGCAAATTCTAAGCCGACGGAGGTGTCACGGCTTAAAGTCCAGGTGGTGTTCCGCGAAAGCATATCGACTTCGCCACCGGCTAGGGCGGTGAAGCGCTCGGTGGAGTCTAGGCGACGGTATTCGACGGCATCGGCATCGCCTAAAACGGCGGCAGCGACGGCTTTACAAATATCAACATCGAGGCCGGAATAGTTACCTAATTCATCTACAAAACTAAAACCGGGAATCCCGCCATCAACGCCACAAACTAATGTGCCGCGCTCTTTTACGGTATCGAGGCGGCTGCTGGTGGCGGCGGGAGCGCCCTCTTCGCCGGGGGTGGCGGTATCATTGGCGGGGGGGGTGGCACAGGCAGCGAGGCTACCCATGAGTAGGAGGGATAAACCGAGGCCGTTGAATTTTTTCAGGGCAGTCATAAGCGTCACACCACGAAGGAATTGAATTTAGCTAATCAGTATACACACTTGGTTATTCTGTGCAATTGCGGTGTGTATTTCGCTACAAAAGACCATGGCCTTCTCGGTTAGCCCCTGATGTGAATGGAGTTTGGTGGGGCTTTTTGCGGGCGATCGCCCCCCTTGCTGTTGCGGAGGGGATAGGCCCAAAGGAGAAGGAAGAATGTTTTAATGGGTGGCGGCAATTTCTCGAATCAGGGGGGTGCGGGCCCGGAGGTAGTGGCTGATAATTTCCACTTCTTCGTTGGCGAGCGATCGCTGTTCACGGAGTTGATTGAGGAGCCATTCCACCAAGCTGGGATCATCTTGGTTCAGGATCATGGTGGCCTGGGCATCTTCAACCAAAGACCAGATTTGACGTAGCATTACAGGAGTCATAAAAGACCTACCAATCTCATGCGATGGGGGTATTATGCCATAGGCATTGGGGGCAAAGAGGCTAAAATGGTCACAAAATTTAATGTTTTCTTTAGATTTTTTGCCCCTCTGTTTTACCCTAGCGGATTGTCTCTCCCCTTGTGGGGTTTGTATCAAGGGTGATACATCCCGCAATCAAGCCACAAGTTGTTTAATTCATTTCGTATCAAGAGCATTAAGGGATGTTACAGGGAGTGAGTGTGTTTCTCGTGGGGTTAATGGGGACGGGAAAAAGTACGGTGGGTAAAGCGCTGGCCCAGTCCCTCCAGTATCGTTTTTTTGATAGCGATCGCCTCGTTGAAACTGTTGCGGGCCAAAGTATTGCGGATATTTTTACCGAAGCCGGTGAGCCGGCCTTTCGGGAGCTAGAAAGCCAAGTGTTAGAGCAACTTTGCGCCTATACCCAAAGTGTGATTGCCACTGGGGGGGGGATTGTCTTAGCGCCAAAAAATTGGAGTTATCTCCAACAGGGGTTAGTGGTGTGGCTGGATACCCCTGTGGCGGTAATTGCCCAACGGTTGGCGGCGGTGGAGGATGCTACGCGCCCTTTGCTCAACCCCGTTGATCGCCTTTCCCAGTTAACGGCCCTGTACAACGAACGGCGCGATCGCTATGCTCAGGCTGATCTCCATATTCAACCGGGGCCAGAGGATGCACCAGAGGCGATCGCCCACACCATCATCCAACAAATCCCCACCGTCTTAAAAACCCCCAAAACCCCAAGGGTGAGCGATCCCTGACCATCGCTTTTGACTTTTACCATCCCCCTTGCGTAAAATGACCCTCTGATCAAATCCTCATGGGGGAACAATCATGGGTCGCGCCGATAGAGTTGTACTTGCCTATTCTGGGGGGGTTGACACCTCCGTTTGTATTCCATACCTCAAAGAAGAGTGGGGGGTCAAAGAAGTGATTGCCCTAGCCGCTGACCTCGGCCAAGGGGATGAACTGGGCCCCATTCAACAAAAAGCCTTAGATTCTGGGGCCATTGAATCCCTCGTGGTGGACGGCAAAGAAGAATTTGTCCGCAATTTTGCCTTTCCCGCCATCCAAGCCAATGCCCTCTACGAGGCCCGCTATCCCCTCTCCACCGCCCTAGCACGGCCCCTGATTGCTAAAATGCTCGTTGAAGCGGCGGAAAAATACGGTGCGGATGCTGTGGCCCATGGTTGCACCGGCAAGGGTAACGACCAAGTGCGCTTTGATGTGGGGATTGTGGCCCTGAATCCGAAATTAAAAGTCCTGGCTCCGGCGCGGGAATGGGGCATGAGCCGAGAAGCCACCATCGCCTACGGGGAAAAATTCGGCATTCCTTCCCCGGTGAAAAAATCTTCCCCCTTTAGTATTGACCGCAACCTCTTGGGCCGCAGTATTGAGGCGGGCCCCTTGGAAGATCCGATGACGGAAGCCCCGGAGGAGGTGTTTGTGATGACGAAGGCGATCGCCGACACCCCCAACGAGCCGGACTATGTAGAAATTGGCTTTGAGCAAGGTTTACCCGTCAGTCTTGACGGTCGCGCTTTGGGCCCCGTGGAACTGATCACGGAACTGAATGAGCGGGTGGGCAATCAGGGCATTGGCCGCATTGACATGATTGAAAACCGGGTAGTAGGGATCAAGTCACGGGAAATCTACGAAGCCCCCGCCCTTCTCGTCCTCGTCCAAGCCCACCGCGATCTCGAAAGTCTAACGTTGACGGCGGATGTCACCCAATACAAACACACTATCGAGCAAACCTACACCAATCTGATCTATCAAGGTCTCTGGTATAGCCCCCTCAAAACCGCCCTCGATGCCTTCATCCAACAAACCCAGGCGCGGGTGACGGGTGTAGTCCGGGTCAAGCTCTTTAAAGGTAGTGCTAGCGTCGTCGGCCGTCGTTCGGATCTCTCCATCTACTCCCCCGATCTGGCCACCTACACCGACGAGGATCAATTCGACCACAAAGCAGCGGAAGGCTTCATCTACATCTGGGGTCTACCCACCCGCGTCTGGGCCGAAAGAACCCGCCCTTAATGGAGTTGCCTCACAGTAAAGCCAGCAATGGGAGCAAACTCGTTCTGAGGGTTTGCTCCCGTGGGTGATCAGAAGTCTAGCATCAGATTACTGAGTTCGATTTTGTTGTTGTGCGATCTGTGTAGTGATATTTTCAAATTGAATTGCATTGTGTGATATAACTGCTAGGAAGATAGTGGAAATCCAATATAAAAATTTTTTGTTGGTCAGGGAAAAGAGAACGTCAATATCCGCAATGTTAGATGATTCTATATTATCTTGGCCATTCGTGTAGTGAAAAAAACGATTTCTGATTGTAATCAAAAAACAACCAACTTCTGTATATTTTATAGAAAGCTTCCTGGGATCTTCAGTTGAGTCTGCAATGATTGCTGGTTTACATAATCCGTATAATAGATTAAACATATTTCTTTGCTCAATTTCAGTAGTTAATGAGATATCGAAATCGACAGATGATTCACGAATTGAATCATTTTGATATACTGTGTCTATAAATTTTTTAAAGAAACCCAGTTCACCAGGATTTTTTATCATTAGTCTTTTTAAAGAATCAAATGTCGATTTAAAATCGTCTGTTTTGGACACATAAATAAGAGGTAATGCATACGAAATATGCTCTAGTGCTCTGTATAAGAAAATGAATGCGCTTGAATGTGCTTGTTTTTTTTGATAATAAAAAAAGTATGATAGCTCACTAAGAATATTTTTATAAAATGACCGATTAATAAACCTTTGAGAATCCACAAAATGTGAAAGCTGTTCTGCACTATAGTTTTCACCAATTAGCTTAGGAAAATCTCTATCCCAATATTGGGCATATCCTTGAAAGTTAGCTAAAAAGTAATTTTCTTTTTGAAGTATTTTCACCAATGAATATTTATGCTCTAGTGTTATGGCTCCACTAAGAAGACGAATAATCAAAAGTATTTCTGGATCATGGCTTCCATTAATTTTAAGTTTCTCTGGAATTCTAGATAATGTTGTAGGTGCTAGGCATTCTGAGTATGAGAAAGGAAAGTCTGAAACATCTGAAACCATTTATGATGTAAACTCCATAAAATACTCTGCAAGATCATGTCCATCTTTTTCTAAAAGTCTAGCGTAGCTTTTAATGAATTCACAAGAAAGCTGCCTTCTGTATTTCCCTAGATTGACTTTAGAAGGATTGATCGCATGAAAGCCTTCTTCAAATAATCTTAGTGAATTAGAGAAATCTATTGGATCAACATTTTTTAAGTCATCATAGGATTCCTTAATACCGACACAAAAACCAATTAAGTTGTTATTGGTTTCAAACCAACGCTTGCAATATGGTTCAATACTAAATTTATCTACCAAGTCAATAACATCATCAAACTTCAGTTGGCTCTCTCTATTTCTAGCATCGAGCACTCGATTAACAAGAATTTCATCCATTTTTTCATCGATTATCTTATTGTTTTCATTATTTACATTATTAGTCAAAAATGCTAGATATCCTCTGGATATATCTTCAAGATTAAATGCTCCTCTTATAACCCTATTTGCCCGCTCTTTTTCTGTTTGCACTGAAATATACTCAAGTCTACTAAAGTCGAACATTTTAGCCGTTAATATTTCTATTTGATGCCGAGGAGTCATAGGTTTTTGTCCATTATTTAGCGTTATCATTCTATATAAAAGCTTATCTTGATTTGTAGCCACTATAATATTTACATAAAGCACTCTGTTACTTTCGATTTTATCAATTTCAAATGCAGATTTCAATGTGTTTAAACGTTGCATACCATCTAGAATATATCCATAGTCAATATTACTATTGACATATCGTTCAAAATCTTTTTTATCCGAAAGATCAGTTCGTTCTTTATCAATAAATGCGACTGTTATCGGAGGCATAATACATCCCTCAACTAGGTCTGCCTGTAGCCGCTTATAGAATTTTTTATCTTGAAGCTTACGTTGAGCTTCAAATCTATTAATCAATGGGTATAATTTTTCTAAAGCAAGATTATAAGTAGTTTTTCCCATAGAAACATAGCTGTCAATTACTTCGTCATAATCAGATGTGAATACTTTGATTATTTCTTGCATATCTTTTTTGTATTTGTAGCTGATTGATTTTACAAGATTCAGGTTTAATTAGAACTATAACTCACTACAAGGGGGATGTGTCAAGCACTTGCTACTTATTCCTCAACTTGAAAGTTTCACTAGGGCGGGGTGATCGCTAGGGCGGGGTGATCGCTCGTAATGCGGATTTCAGTTCGCCCCTTCAGCAGCAGACTGTGCGGGATATTATCGGTAAAAGCTGTATCAATGGGGGATTGCTGATCTCTTTGCATAAATCACCTGTGCTGATTGAAGAATGGTTTTACGCCGCAACCAATTACGACTCTTTTTAACGGCATTTTTACTCACAAAATCTACTTTTCGCCCGAATAAAACCTCTAACTCCTCTTTCATTTCAAAAACTTCAAATCCATATCGTGCCTGTGGCCTATAAGTATAAAGGATATCAATATCGCTCGGATCTTCACCTCCCTGCCGAAAGTCGTCTCGCAAAACCGAACCAAAGAGGGCCAGTTCTTGAATTTGCCATTTCTCACAAAAATCAGCAAGCTTTCTAGGCGTTGTATTAAGGCATTGATAAATCCTCTCGATCAGCATTGCATTCCCCACCATATCTATCTCCCGCCCGTCCTCATGATCTTTCCCCTTCAATCCCAATTCTGTCCGCAGCGTTGAGGGCAGATGCTGGTTGTGGGGGGCATCGGTGGACTGTTGAGACATAAAAAATACTGAAGCTCTAACATCTGTTCTCAATTATAGCCAATGCCTCTACTCCCGATTTTGCTGCAATGATTCGGGCTAGGGCGTTAACGGTGGCTCTGGAATGGTGGGATAGGGATCGGGCTTCGGGACGGGAGATTCTGGATCATCGGTGGCATCGGCCAGGTCTGGAGCGTCTGAATTGGTTGAATCCGTTGAATCTGTTGAGGGTTCAGGCT
>NZ_JAYGHW010000107.1:0-14504 GCF_034932185.1 Spirulina sp. CCNP1310
ACCCCACAACAACACCCCCATTCTACCCCCCCAACCCAAAAACCGGGTTGCGTTGATTGGCTTGTTCGCTGCCCAAACTGTCCCAAAAACCCGGTTTCTCCCCTCAACCCAGAAACCGGGTGTCTTGCATCCTCCCCCTTCCCCACTACAGCCTCCCTGAAACCCGGTTTCTCGCACCTAACCCAGAAACCGGGTTGCGTTGATTGGCTCGTTTGCTGCCCAAATTGTCTCAAAAACCCGGTTTCTCGCACCTAACCCAGAAACCGGGTTGCGTTGATTGGCTCGTTTGCTGCCCAAATTGTCTCAAAAACCCGGTTTCTGATCTCCGTTGGATTTGAGCAGCCTTGCAATTAAGCGTTAACTGGGCAAGCCCATCACCTGACGATAATGCGCTTCCACCGCTGTTAAAGCAGGAGAGGGCCGTTGAATTGCGCCCAAACTGAGGCGATCAAGATCGGCACAGAGTTGATCAAGCTCTAATCGCGTCGGTTTCCCCCCAGCAATAATTTGCTCACCCCTTACCCAACTGTGGGCCACTGCGTTAGTGGGCCGCCCCATCACCAAAAGACCTAAAGGATCAGTTTTGGGCAATAGCGAAAGAGTTTGGAGATCGTAAAGCACCAGATCCGCCTGCTGACCAATGTGGAGCGTACCGAGGCGATCGCCCCCATTCAAACCCCGCGCCCCCCCCAATGCCGCCATTTCCACCACCTGCCGAGGGGTCAGCCAATGGCGATAATCAGCATCGGTGATATTGTGCAACATCATGCCAATCTTGATCGCTTCAAGCAAATCTTGACCATCATTACTCGCAGAACCATCACAGCCAAACGTCACATTCACCCCCGCCGCTCGGTATCTCAACACCGGAGCGATACCACTCCCCAAACGTAAATTACTCAACGGGTTATGAACCACCGTCGCCCCCGTTGCCGCTAGGATCGCCATATCTGCATCATCGAGCCAAACACAATGGGCCAAGGAGGTGCGGGGACTCAAAAAGCCCAGATTTTGTAAATGGGCCACCGCTGAACAGCCATATTGCTCCTGGGCTAATTTTTGTTGGGCCTTGGTTTCGAGTAAATGGGTGTGGCGACAAAGATTGTGGCGATCGCTCAACTCCACACAGCCCCGAAACAATTCATCGGAACAAAGCTGTAACCCCGTGGGAGCCGTCATGATCGAGATCCCCGCCTCGGGCCGATGGAACCGCTGCACCGCAACTTCGAGGATCTCCAAAATTTGTGCCGTACTCAGGGGCCCCTCCCCCGGCTGCCAATCGTGATCGCCCTTGGGCAGACCCGCATCGGGGTGTTGATCATAAATCAGGGGGCCAATAAAGGCCCGCATCCCCACCGCCTGATAGCCCCGCACCGCTGCGGCGATGGTTTCCAACTCCTGACCCGGTAAAAGAATGAGATGATCCACCACCGTTGTGCCGCCGCTGAGGAGCGTTTCCACCGCCGTGGCGATCGCACTCCAATAAATATGCTCCGGCGTGAGGCTAGAGATGGCATAGAGTTCCGTCAGCCACAGTTCCAAAGGGTAAGTACCAATCGCCCCCCGCTGCCAAACTTCCGGAGAATGGGTGTGGGCGTTGACAAAACCGGGTAACACCAAATGCCGCGAGCCATCGATTACCGTTCCCTTCGGGGCCAAATCCGGGGCGATCGCCTCAATGGTTTCCCCTTCAATGTACAGATCAACAACTTCATAGCCCGTGGGGGTAGGGCTGACCACCTGCTTAATTGTAAAACTCACCAAAGTTATTCTCCAAAGGGGGATTAATCTACCGCTGCGTAGGCCGCCAACGGGGCAAGCACTTGGGGGTTAATTGTAAAGTAAAACACAGCCCCCTCCCCTACTTGACCCTCCGCCCAAATTTCCCCCCCATGGCGGCGAATAATCCGCTGCACTGTCGTTAAACCGATCCCCGTCCCCTCAAATTCACTTTGGGAATGGAGCCGTTCAAAGGTTTTAAATAGGCGATCGGCATAGGACATATCAAACCCAGCCCCATTATCCCGCAGGAAAAACAGCGGCATATCATCATTGAGATCATATTTTTGGTAAATTTGCGCATCCTCACAGCGGCCCAATTCAATGCAAGCCAGCGATCGCTTACTGGTATATTTCCAAGCATTCCCCAACAGATTTTCCAAGACAATTCGCAACAGCGATTCATGGCCCACCGTTTCCAAATCCGCCGCCACCAAAAACTCCCCCCGACGTTCCGGCGCATTAGCCTGCAACTCATCAATCACCTCCAGCGCAATTTGACTCAAATTCACCGGCCCTAACGTCAAATCTGCCCTAGTCGCCCGCGATAGCTGCAATAGATCATGAATTAATTGTTTCATCCGTCGGCAGGCATTGCGAATTTGAGCCAAATAATCCTGTCCCTCCTCATCTAAATATTGACCATACTCATCCGCTAACATCTGATTAAAAAATTCAATGTGAGAAATAGGCGTGCGTAAATCATGGGAAACGGTGCGAGAAAAAGACTCTAGCTCTTCATTAACCGCCTCTAACTCCACCGTGCGCTGCTGGAGCGAAACATTTAACTTTTGAATCTGAGCCTCTGCCTTTTTCCGCTCCGTCACATCGCGGCCCACACAAACAAAATCCTGCGTATCTTCTTCCGTTTCAATCACACCACAGGAAAACGAAACATAGACAATATCGCCATTGCGCCGCCGACAAATCACCTCCGCTTGAAAAATCACCTTCCCCTCACTAATATGGGTTAAAAAGGTTTGATCTTCTACCAATTTACCAATGGGCTGATTCATCAGTGCCAATTCACTATAACCAAACAACCGCTCTGCTGCCGCATTAATTTTCTTGATAATCCCTGACTTGGTGGTGACAATTAAGGCATCCGCCATCGAGTTAATAATTTGAGTGATATAATTTTTAGTAGTTGCTAATTTTTTCAATAATAATTGCGCTTCATTGGCACTTTGGATCAGCCGCTGCTGAAAAATCATCCGTTCTGTGGCATTGTTGAGCAGTACAATCAAATGGGGCGGATTGTAGTTGAGAATATGATTGGGATAAGCACTAACATAAAGATCAAAATATAGCGGAAAGTCAGAATCCGAAAAGCGAGCAATGCCAGAAATTTCATAGCCCCGATGTTCATTGCGTAAAATTGCCTTTAAAATATCCTCTAAACCGGATAGCTCTGGAAAGCTATCCCGCACGTCTTGACCTTGAATAATCGCCGTATTCACTTCCGCATAGCGTTGCACCCCATCGGAAAATTCTTGAATCACTAAATATTCATTCAAAATCAAATAATCTTGATGGGTAATCGGGGGCATCATCAAGGGATTTTGCAGATGGCTTTGGGTGTCGAGCAAAATATCCCCCAACATTTGCTGCATGATCGTTGCCCGTTCAATCACTTGGTTGAGATAGTTGGCGGTGCTTGGCTCTAGGGGGGTTTCGCGAGGTTTGGTGAGCAGGTCGTTGAGTTGATTGCGAATTTGGATCAGGGTTTGGCGGAGGTGGTGACTGGCGAGGTAGGGAAATTGGCTTAAGGCGGTAGTTTTCAGTCCCCCTTGGGGTTGGGGGCGAGGCAGCGAGAGGGGCCGGCGTTGACTTTGCTGCTCAATGATTTTGAGCCGTAATTTTTGCTCAATCAGGGGGGTGGATTGGAGAATATAATCATCAAGACCCACATTCAGGAGGGTTTGTAGCTCTGTGCTATTGAGGGCAGGGAGAAGCGCAATCAGGGTGGTGTAGGTGTGGGTTTGGCGGAGATGATGGCAGGCCGCAGCAAAGGCAGAGTTTGCAGCTTGGCCTTGGATAAAAATGAGGGGATAAAAGGGCGGAGGGGGGGGAAGATAAATGGTGGTTTCGCAAGTGACGGCATGGCCACAGGAGCGGAGCAGTTGTAGAAATGGTTTGATGGTGACACCCTCTCCGATCACGAGCACCTGCATGATGATTTCCTCATGTGAAAAATCGAATGTTTTGCTTCTGCATGACCCTGATACGATGCTTTTAACCTTATTATCATAGGAAGTATTAAGTCCAAACTGATAAAGATCACTCCTACAGACAGCATGGTTAAGGGTAACAACAACTTTTTGGGGCAGGCGATCGAGGAAATCCATGGGTAATTCCATGATACTGCTCACCGATGATCTCTTGCTGGACTATGCCCGTTGCCATCGTCGCGCTCATCTTCACCATTGGGGCGATCGCCACCACCGCGCCCCGGAAAAGGATTTCGTCCTTAAACTACGTCGGGAACACCAACAACAAATCCAAACGGTGTTAGCGGGCCAGAGGGTCGCAACCCCGGAATACAGTCCTCAGGATTGGTCAGCGGGAGCCGTTGCCACAGAAACCCTGATGGCGGCGGGGGTTGAGCAAATTCATCGGGGCATTTTGCGCTGGACAGAACCCCTAGAGGAGTTGCCCCAACCGGAAGGGTTGGAACTGGTGGGGCGGCCGACGCTGTTGGTGAAGCAGCCGGGGGTTTCCCGGTTTGGCAATTGGTGTTACCAACCTGTGAATATTAAGTTAGGCAAACGTCCCAAATCAGAGTACAAGCTGGTGGCAATGTTTCAGGGCTTAATGTTGACCCATATTCAGGGCGCGACTCCCCCTGATCCTCAGTTAATTTTACGGGAGGGGAGTACCCATGGGGTGGATTCGGGCTATTGGTGGGGCAAAATGCTGGCGGCGGTGACGGACTGTGTGAGGGCGTTGCGGGATGCGGAAGCGCCGGAGGTGTTTATTTCTCGCCAACGCTGTAGCCTCTGCCCTTGGTATGACCATTGTCATGGGGTGGCGGTGGCGACTCAGCATTTATCCCTTGTGCCGGGGGTGACACCGGGACGTTATGCCAGTTTGCAGGGGTTGGGGGTGACGAGTTTGGCCCAGTTGGCTGCTCTGGAGCCGCAACAGGTGGAGCCGGATATTGAACCGGCGATCGCCCGTCACCTCCAACGTCAAGCCCAGGCGATTGTTGAAAACCGGCCCCTACCCTTGGGGACGGCGCACCCATCGCCCCAGCCCTTGGCCCCCATTGAGTTGTATTTCGACCTCGAAGCGGAGCCGGATCAGGATGTGGATTTTCTCTTTGGTGTGTTCTGTGTCAACCATGACAAGCAAACGGAAACTTTTCACGGTTTTTTTGCCGAACATCCTAGGGATGAACCCTTGATCTGGCAACAATTCCTCGCCCTCCTGCACCGCTACCCCACCGCCCCGATTTTTCATTTTTCCCCCTATGAGGTGGAGACGGTGAAACGCCTCAGCCAACGTTATCGGATGTCGCAATATCCGATGCGATCGCTCCTCCCCCGGTTTATCGATGTCCATGCTTGGCTGATGGCGGTTGCTGTCCTCCCCGTGGAGAACTATTCTCTGAAGTCTGTGGCGAAATGGCTGGGTTTCACCTGGCGAGATCAGGGGTTAAGCGGGGATCAAACGGTGTGCTTATACAACCAATGGTTAGAAACGGCGGATCAGGAAGCCCTGGCCATGATTCTCCGCTACAACGAGGATGATTGCCGCGCCACCCATCAATTACGGATGTGGCTCCATGATTGGAGCCTGAGGGGTGAAACAAATTTTGCCAATATCCTTGACAGAGTTTAAAAAATTGCGTTATCCTAGATTTCGCGAAGTTAAGGGACTGTAGTTCAATTGGTTAGAGCACTGCCCTGTCACGGCAGAAGTTGCGGGTTCGAGCCCCGTCAGTCCCGTCCAAGAGCTAGAACCGTGGGGTTCTGGCTTTTTGCATTTGAGGGGAACGGGGAACAGGGAACAGATATAGCAATTAAGAAACTCTACCTCCCCCTTTTGAAGGGGGATTGAGGGGGCGCGATCGCTGGCAGTAGGCAATCAGGCCCGTGAGTAAACCCATCCCGAACAGATATTTAAAAATATCGGGAATCCAAGGTTGAGGCGAAATAAACGCTTCAATCACCCCCGCACCCACCAACAACCCCACCACGCCAAATAAAAGTTGTACCGCTTCCTGGCCATAGCGTTGCAGGGCATCCCGCCGCCGGTACTGACCCGGCCAAACCAGGGCGCGGGCAATGAGCAACCCCGCCCCCCCCGCGATAAAAATTGCCGGTAATTCCCAAGCGCCATGGGGCCAAACAAACCCCCAAAAGGGCCAGGCTAGGCCGTGTTGCGTGACGAGCGTTGCAGCAGTGCCGATCAGGATGCCGTTGAGGAGGAGGATGTAGATCGTCAGGAGGCCGGCAGTTACGCCTCCGGCAATAACCGTAAAACACACCCGCAGGTTATTGATCATAATATTGGCGGATTCCACCGGCTCACTGCCGAGGATAATCGACCCCATCCATAACTCGCCCTCGTCGCGCACCTGTTCAATCAACCAATCCGGCAACATCAAGCTGATAAATGCTGGGTCACGCCAGGAAAACCACCAACCGATCAGGCTACCGAGGAGGAATAGGATCGTGGCGATCGCAATATACCCCCCATTGCGCTGCACAGTGGCGGGAAATCCCCACAGCACAAACTCCCGCACCGCTGCCCATTCCTGATGTTTTTGCCCCTGATAAATTTGGTGATAACCCTGGGTGGTCAGTTCCTGGAGCGTTGCTGTGAGTCGGGGGCCCACCTTGTGGGTTTGGGCCCGGGCTAAATCCCCCGATACCGAGCGGTAGAGGCTCGCCAATTCCTGAATTTCCGCCGCTGAGAGGGTCGGCAGTCCCCGCTTTTGCACCTGATTTAACAACGCTTCTAAGCGTTGCCAATGGGCCTCTCGGCGGCTAATCCAGCGTTTAATATTCATGCCGATTCAGCGTGGTTTGAATTTTTGGAGGAATGTCTTTAGATTGGGAGGGAACCTTGGGAATTTCTACCCCTCTTCATCCTAGAGCGAACCATGCCCGATCTTTCTAAATCCGCCCCCTTGGGCCCCATGACCATCGGCAATGTGATCAGCAGTACAGTTATCCTGTATCGCACCCATTGGCGAGACTACCTCAGCCTTTCGCTCCAGTCCAGTGCTTGGATTATTTTGCCCTTGGTGATTGGCATTTTAGGCGTGGCGGCGTTGATTACCCTTGAGGTACCTTGGTTAATTTTTGCCGGTTTACCCTTTTGGTTGGGGGGGTTTATCTATTGTTGGGGGCGATCGCTCACCTATGGGGGGGCGATCGCCCGCATGGGGGTCTGCTATCTAGCTGATGTGCCGGAATCGGTTCAGAAGGCCTACCGATGGGCGCGATCGCGCTTGCTAGCCCTGATGGGCGTGAATATCCTCCTAGGGCTGATCTTTGTGGCGGTCTATCTCGCTGTGGTTATCGGGTTAGGGATCATTGCGTTTATCGTCGCCTTCCTCCTGATGGCCGTCGTGGGGGTTTCCTTCGGATCCACAACTGAACCCCCGATTCTTTTAGGTGTGCTGCTCTTTCTCCTCTTCATGGCCGGTTTAGGCATCACGATCATGCTATTTCTCTGGGTGACGGCAAGATTCACCATTTTTGATCTGCCCTTAATGGTGGAAGCCAAACAAGATGCCATCCAGAGTTTAAAAAAGAGTTGGCAACTCACCCAAGGCAATGCCTTTCGGATTATGGGGATTGTGGCGATCGCCACCCTCGTGACATTGCCGATCATGGGGATTTTCCAAACGCTCACCTTTCTGATCCAAGTTTTTGTCTCTCTGTGGATCAATAATCAAAATCAGGAATCCTACGCCGCTGGCCTTTCCGTCCTCTTCAGTTGGCTGGTGGGGGCCGTGAGCAGCATTATCCTCCTACCCCTCTGGCAATCCCTCAAAGCCGTTTTATACTATGACCTCAAAAGCCGCCAGGAGGGCATTGATCTCACCTTAGATGCCCCAAGACTGAGGGGCAATTAAGGGGCCACCCCGCTAGGCAGCCCTAAACATGGACAGCGGGAGCCTCCCGCAACAAAATCCCATCTTCTAGGTAGGAGATGCGATCGGCCACATCGGTAATCCGGGGATCATGCGTCACCATCACCACCGTCACCCCTTCTTCCTTGGCCAAACGGCGCAGCAATTCAATCACCGCATGGCCGCTGTGGGAGTCAAGGGCGGCGGTGGGTTCATCGGCCATAATTAGGCGGGGATGACCAACGAGGGAGCGGGCGATCGCCACCCGTTGCTGTTGCCCCCCGGAAAGATCCCGGGGCAGACTGCGGAGCTTGTGGCCCAAACCCACTTTATCGAGGAGTTCAGCAGCTTCAGCATAGCGGGCTTTGCGGTTGGGTTGAGTCCCCTTCATGCTCAGGGCCAACTCCACATTTTCCAAAGCCGTTAAAGCAGGGAAAAGGTTAAAGCCTTGGAAGATAAAGCCAAGATTTTCGAGGCGGAACTTGGCTAGTTCGGGGCGAGACATGGCGGTAATTTCTTCCCCCAGCAGTTGAATTTTCCCCTCTGTCGGGGTGAGCAATCCCGCCAAGATCGTCAACAACGTGGTTTTTCCCGACCCAGAGGGGCCCATGAGGAGTTGAATATCACCATAATGAATATTCAGATCAATACCCTTGAGGACTTGCACCTGTTGGGAGCCGCTCTGAAAGATCATCTCAAGGCCAGTGGCGGCGATCGCCGCTGGAGAGTCCTGGGAGGGATTCAGCACAGAGCAAGGCGCTTGGGTAATGGAACAATGAAGTTGCGAAACGGGTATGGGGGACGTAATCATGCCAAAAGGGCGAATCATTTGCCGGTTTATTATGTCATTATCTTAACGATAGAAGTCGCCAAATGGCGGTAGAGATTAGGTCACTTCTCAGGTTGCCACAGGTTGATGCAGGGTTGATCAATGATTGTTAACAAGGTTTTACCCCGATTTTTTAGCCACATCTGCGATGTACCGCTCAGTGCCACCGATGCCGCTGGCGTTTTATATTTTGGGCGATTGTTCGATCTCTGTCATAGCGCCTATGAGGCAGCGTTGAGGGCGGGGGCAAAACCCCTCAGGGCCTATTTAACTGGGGAGATCATCCTGCCCATTGTCCGCTGTGAGGCCCAATTCAAACAACCGATTTATTGTAGTGACAGTCTACGGATTGATCTCAGTCTTGGGGATCTCAAAGACAGTAGTTTTCAAATTCACTACCACCTCTATGGGGTGACGGGGGGGGATCTGTTATGTGCGATCGCCATGACTCATCACGTTTGTATTGATCGCCACAGCCGCCAACGATCCAGCCTGCCACCGGAACTGGTGGCGATGCTCACCGCCTCAATTTAATCGGGAATCGGGCCGTGGGGCGTTGGCGTAAGCCTACCGGAGGCACAAACATTTTTCGCCCCTACAACGAATTATTCCCCGTTCCCCGTTCCCCGTTCCCCGTTCCCCCTTAAACCGTCTGCGTCAATTGCTGCTGTTTCCACAGATCCTGATACAGCCCAGGGGTGGCGATTAAGTCGCTGTGGCTGCCCATTTGGACGATTTCGCCGTGGCTCATTACAAAGATGCGATCGGCGGTGGCGGCGGCAGATAGTTGGTGGGAGATGAAGAGGATCGTTTGGTTTTGGATGTTGTGGGTGAGGATGTCGAGGATTTCGGTGGCGGTTTGGTTATCGACGCTGGCCAGGGCATCATCGAGGATCAACACGGGGGCCGAAAGCATCAGGGCGCGGGCTAAGGAGGTGCGTTGCCGTTGCCCCCCTGATAACGTGATCCCTCGCTCTCCCACCAAGGTTTCATACTGACGGGGAAAGTTGAGAATTTCGGGGTGAATTTGCGATTGTTGGGCCGCGCCTTCAATTTCTCCCTGTTCGGCGAAGGGTTGGCCATAGCGGATGTTTTCGCGAATTTGAGCGCTGAAGAGAAAACTATCCTGGGGAACATAGGCGATCGCCTCCCGTAAATCCTTCAGTCGCAGCTTCGTAATATCGTAGCTATCGAGGAAAATTGTCCCCGGCTCAATCTCCAAAAGACGGGGAATGGCATTGGCCAGGGTGGATTTCCCCGAACCAATGGGGCCCACCAGGGCGACGGTTTCCCCAGGGGCGATCGTAAAGTTCAAATTCCGCAACGCTGGCCGCTGTTGCCCCGGATAGGTAAACGTGAAATTCTGCACCGTTAACTTACCCTCAATCAATTCCGGCGGTAGGGTGACGGCCCCCGGCTGGTCTTGAATTTTCGGATCAGCCCCTAAAATCATTTCAATGCGATCAATGCTCACTTCGCCCCGCTGATAGGCAGTAATCGTAAACCCAAGTAATGCCGTGGGAAACACCAACCGCTCCACAAAAATCAGCAGGGCGACAAAATCCCCAATGGAAATTTCCCCCTGGGCGATCGCCCCCGTCCCCAACCACAGCAGCACTAACAGCGACACATACACCAACCCTTCAATAATGGGAAAGAGTAAATTACGGGTGCGAGCCAGCTTTAAATTAGCCTTGAGCAATTCCCGATTTTTGGCTTTAAAGCCCAGTTTTTCATTCAGTTCTTGGGCATAAATTTTAATCAGCGCAATACCGCTGATGTCTTCTTGAATCAACTGGCTGACATCGGAAAGGGATTCCTGTACCTCCCGTTGCTGTTCCCGTAATTTTTCGCTAAACAGTTGCACAGTGATCAGCATCAAGGGATAAACCGCCAAGGACAGTAACGTGAGCTTGACGCTCAACCCCAGCATCACCGGCAACGTTAAACCATAGGCAAACAGGGTATTGGCAAGACTCAACACCGCAAACCCCAACAAGCGGCGGATATTATCCACGTCGCTAGTGGCGCGGTTCATCAAATCGCCAATGCTGTTGGTGGCAAAGTAGGCGGGTTCTAATCTCAGCAAATGCTGAAAAATTTTCTGTTTGAGGTCAAATTCTACTTGGCGGCCCACCCCAAACATAATCACCCGTGAAAACAAGCGAATCACCCACATCACTGTGGCATAGACGAAAATCAGCAGCACATATTTAAAAATTGTGCCAAAGGTGAGGGCAGATTCCAGTTGATCAATGCCATCGCGAATCAAGAGGGGGATGTACACACCAATGCTGTTCACGACTAACAGCGCGACAATTCCGGCAGTAACTTGGGGCCAATGGGGACGAAGATAGGCCCCGAGTTTTTGGAGACGTGAACTAACCATGAATTTTGCCAATCAGATTAAGGGCGAGGGCTAAGGGTGAACATGGGGGCCGAAGTGGGCTAAAGTCCCCACGACGAACCTTAGGGGAAGGGGGTTGGGTGATCAAGGTGAGGGTTGTAATTGATCCATGACATCATCTTGACGGGAGAGGGCCCAGCGGGCAAAGTGGCGGGCGAGGGGGGGCGCAAGGACGAGGGTGTTACTAAAGCCGGTGAATAGACTTAAACCGTTGCAGCCGGGGACGGGGCCGACTTGGGGCAGGGGGGTGGGGCTGAAGGCGACAAGACAGCGGAACCATTGGGCGGGTTGCTGGGCGAGGATGGGGCAGAGGGGGGCGATCGCCCCTCTCAATTTCGCTTCTTCCCTTTGGGCATCGAGGGGCGCATCCAGGTCAGAGAGGGTATGGCTACATTGGCCTAATAAAATGCGCCCATCTGGAAATTGGGCAATGCCGGGATCGAGAATGGCGGGGGCCAATTCTACCCCCGGTTGATCCCAGCGGGTTGCCCAATCGGGTTGGGTGGCGGTGGCTTCCAGATGGGAGCGTTGCAACAGGGCGGTGATGATCAAGTGGTGAAAGCGGAGGTTGGGGGGGCCGTGGAGTTCGAGGCCGGTGGCGTGGGTGAAGTAAATCGGGAGGCTAATGCCCAGGGATTTTAGGAGGGAACGGCTCCAGGCTCCGGCACAGAGGGTAATGTGGTTACAATGGTAGGTGGCTTGGCTTTTGGCCACTTGGGTGGTTACGCCGATGAGGCGATCGCCTTCCCATTCCCAGGTTTGCACGGGTTCAGCGCGGATTGTACCCCCCAAGCGGGCAAAAGCGGCGCGGTAGGCGGTGGTGGTGCGGATCGGGTTGATCTGGGCGTGGGGGATGCGCAAGGCTCCAGAAATCGCTTGGGGATTGAGGAGGGGTTCGAGGGTGGCTACTGTTTCAGGGTTCAGGAGTTCTACCGACTCGGTGATTTGGCGATATTGGGCGGCGATCGCCTCAGGATCGGTATCGGCGGGAATCGTAAACAGCACCGGCAATTCTCGAAATTCCGTTTCTGCACCCAATTCCGCCGTCAATTGGCGATGGAGGTCAATCCCCTCAGCACAAAGTTGGCGGGTTAAGGGCGTGGTTCCCGCCCAATAGCCCAAACCCCCATAACTGTAGCGAGTCCCTTGGTAGGGTTGAGGCGTAGGGTCAAGAAGGAGGGTTTTCACCCCCTGTTTGGCCAGTTCATAGGCCAAGGCCGCGCCGGTAATGCCCCCGCCGATGACAATCCAATCGTAATTTTTCGTCATGGTGCTTTCTTCGCGTCTGCAATCCAATATCCTGCCACCAAAACGAATGGCTCTCCCACTCTAGCCTAGGGGGAACCCAATAAATCCTGAACAGCGGTTTTGAGGTTGGCGATCGCCTCCTGTTGATAATCCTGGGTTTGTTGGGCTTGGGCCAATAAATCCAGCAGGATTTGGCTTTGCCCCTGGAGACTTTGCACCGACTCTTGGAGGGGTTCGACTAATTCTTCATAGAGGTTGACCCGGCCCCAGAGCAGGGCAACGCTCGCCCGGCTTTCCTGTAGTTGGCTTTCCAGCGATCGCAACTCATGTTGCTGTTGATCATAGCGGGTGGTCTGCTCCTCCACCCCAGCGGCAAGGGTGGCAACTTCCGTCTCTAGGGCGGCAATTTCCGTCTCTAGGACGGCAATTTCCCCTTGGCGGGCTTCCTGCTCCGCTGCCAATTGGGCCAGTACCGGCCCCAGATCCACACCGCTGCCCGCCGCTTCCGGGTCAGCAATGCCTTGGCGCTGCCGCAAAATCTTGAGATGGTGGCGCAACGTTGTGCGTTTCTCCGCCAATGTCCGCCGTTGCCCCACCAAGGTTTCATCCAGCAGTTTCCGCTGCTCCTGTTCGTCGGCTAACTCCTGCTCCAGGGCGGAAGTATCGTAAACACTGGCGGTTTTGAGTTGTTCCTCAATTTCCGTCACCGCTTCCCGTTGCAGTTTTAATTCCTCCTCTTGGCTTTCGACAAATTGACCGAGGCGATCGAGTTCCTTCTCTAGATCTTCAACAATCTGTTGCAAAGCCCCCATTTCCATGGCTTGCAACGCCGCAACATCCACCCCACTCTTATCCTCTCCCCCACTGTTGCCACTGTCCACAGGGGCGAGGGCGGTGAGGCTGGCAATTAAGGCCCCTTGTTGGTTTTGCTGACGGATCAGATCGGCTTTGAGATTGGTTTTTAGGGCCAGTTGATGGCGCTGATGGGTGAGATCTTGCTTGGCCTGATCGAGGGCAAGACGGAGGGATTGCACCTGTTGTTGTTGGGTTTCCCAGGCGGCAATTTGGCCATCCAGTTCCGTTTGTTGTTGTTGGGCATCGGCCTGCTGTTCGTCCAGTTGCCGACCGTAGTAATCACTGTTTTCCGCTTGGGCATTAATGGCCTCAAGGGTGAGGTTGAGGTGTTCTTGGAGGGCGGCTACGGGGAAGGGGATACTGGCGAGATAATCGGCGAGTTCATGAATGGGTTGAGCCTTGGCGGGGTCAAGGGCGGCGGCAACGGCGGTGGAATTGGCGGCATCGGCCTGCTGTTCGGCAAGGCGCTGTTGTTCCCCCCGCAGGTGGGCCCAAGCCTGTTCGAGTTCTTGGGTTTTGCGTTCAAATTCTTCCCGGATGCGATCGGCTTCAGCCCTGGCCTGCTCCAGTTCCTCATTGCTGACCCCGCCAGCCCCGCCGCCCCCTTCTTCATTGAGGTGCTCTAATTGCTCTAACTCCGCCTCTAGTTCCATCTCCCGCTTGTTCAGTTCCTGGGCTTGGAGCGTCAGGGACTGTTTCCAGCCTTCGATTTCTTCTTCCTGCTCCTTGAGCTTTTCCTGCATCCGGGAATAGCGTTGGAGATCGCGGATGATTTGGGCAGCGGCGGGTTCCGGTGCGCCTTGGAGTTGGCGATTGTTGTTGAGGTTCACCGCCACGAGTACGCCGGATTCAAACTCCCCCGCCGCATCGCAGTCGATCGCCTCATCCCCGGGAACGCTGGCCCAACTTTGGTCGTTGCGCTGGCAAGCTAGGAGTTTGAGTTCTGTGGTCACTTTGGCCATGAACCCACCACTTTTCTGCTTTCTTACTTCGGCAAGATACAGCACGCTGACCGTCCTCTTAATGTCTCGTTGGCTGAATAAATCATCACGATGATAGGGTGTGGATTCCACCGACGCAATCCACCCGCACCGTGGTTGTGATGAGCGATCGCCCCCATGGGCGGTTTTACTCTCCACCATTGTACTCAGACTCTAGACAATTGGAATCGCATGAAGCTCTCCCCACCTGCCTGCGGCGAGGTGGGGGTGTCCTATGCTAATCCCGGACTCGTCTGAGTCCACAGATCACACAAACAAGCCCAGCTTCTAGGCGAACCTCCAGAACATTGGCTGGAA
>NZ_JAYGHW010000108.1:0-14429 GCF_034932185.1 Spirulina sp. CCNP1310
CGTCGTCAAACAGTTGCGACCCTACCGCGCCACACCCCAAACCCTGCAACTGGCCCGCCGTCTCTTTTTCAGTGAGGCAGAAGTGTTGAGTAAACTGGGAGAACATCCCCAAATTCCCCATTTATTAGCCTATTTTGAAGAAAATGATGAATTTTATCTGGTGCAGGAATATATCGAAGGGGCCGATATTGAAACCGAGTTAACTCCCGGTAAAACCTGGAGCGAAGTGAAGGTGATCCGCCTCCTGCGGGAGGTGCTTCAGATCCTCCAATTTGTCCATAGCCAGAATGTGATTCATCGCGATTTAAAACCGGCTAATATTCGTCGCCGGACGACGGGGGAATTGGTTTTAATTGATTTTGGGGCGGTGAAACAGATTGGCGAACCGGGGATGAAGCCGGATAAAACGAGGGTGACGGTGGCGATCGGTACGCCGGGCTATGCCCCCAGTGAGCAAACCCAAGGTAAACCCCGGTTGAGTAGTGACCTCTATGCCTTGGGGATGATTGCGATTCAAGCTCTGACGGGGATTGAACCGGAACATTTACCGGAAGACCCCCATACGGGGGAAGTGATTTGGCACGATCGCATCGCTCAAAAAAATCTCAATCCCCTACTGCGCTCGGTGCTGGATCGAATGGTGCGCTACGATTTTCGCCAACGCTATGCCAATGCGGAGGCGGTGTTAGTAGATCTCGCTGCCTTGGGTTCCCGGCGGGCGACGGTGTTGCGGCCGATTCAGGAATTGCATCAAAAATCGGTGTCGCCTGGGGTGGCGATCGCCATTATTACCGGCATTGCGGCGCTGGTGATCACGCTGTTTGTCGGGGTTGTGCAGTACCTCATGGAGCAGATGGCGCTGGATACCGCCAATCTTGAACCGGCCAGGGTTCCCACCCGCATCAACCCCACGGATCGGCCCGATGAAACGATCCCGCTGCTTGTGGCCGAGGCGATTCCCTTCAACTTTAGCCTCACCGCCGCTGCCTACAGCGCCAACCTCAATCGCCTGGTGATGGTGGGGGAAAATCCCAACCAACTCTATGTTTACAGCCTGCTTTCCCAACGGTTGCAGGCCATTCCCTTGGGAGATGTGCCTCGTCAGGTGGCCCTCGATGCGGCGGGCCAACGGGCGGCGGTGGCCCATCGGAACAGCATTACCGTTGTTAATTTGCAACGGAATCAGGTGGAGCGGGTGATTGAGACCCCAACGGTAATCGCAACGGTGGCGATCGCCGCCAATGGTTGGCTTTACCATTCTGGGACTGATGATGATCGCCTGTTTGCGATCAATATCGCCACGGGCGTAAGCACCGTGCAGACGAATGTCCCCAATTTAATGCGGAGTCTGCTCACGCTCCACCCTAACGGCCGCACGCTCTTAGCTTTAGCCCGTGGCGGTACGGCGATTCAAGTGGTGAACCTCAATGGGGCGGAGAGCATTGCGGTGGGGGAATGGCAAGCCCCCAATGGGCAAAATTTAGGCGATCGCCTCTGGATCTCCCCCGATGGTCAGCAGGGCCTCACCAATAACGGCTATCGCTTTTCCCTCCCCAGCTTCCAAGGGTCGCAAACCCTGCAAACCCAATCATTGCCCCTCAAAGCCGCCAATCGCCCAGGGGGGGAGCGGTTCGCCTTTGCCCCCGGTTTGGGGCAAATTATCCTCCTGGATGGAGTCCCCTTGCAGAACCTGCTCCAAATTGACAGCAACACCCTAACCCTCCGCCACACCTGGCAAATTCCCCCCCAAGGCGAAGCCCCCTTAACCGGCAATCTGTTTGTCAACCCCCGCAGCCCCGAATATTACCTCCTCACCCAACCCCAAGAGGGCGGCAATGCGCTGTTATGGCGGGGCAACCTAGAACCATAGCAGCAGTTAAGGAAAATGATAAAGAAAAACTATCAGTGTTTTGTTAAGAAAGTGTTACAAAGGCGCACAATAGGGAGAAGTCAAAAAACGATGATTTTTCCCCCGTAACCTCACGCCTTCACCCCTAAAATGACTGACGCTTTTCCGTGGCTGACCACCATTTTTGCCCTCCCCCTCGTTGCTGCCCTTGCCGTCCCCCTCATTCCCGATAAAGATGGCAAAACCCTCCGTTGGTATGCCCTTGGGGTCGCTTTGGCGGATTTTGTGCTGATGTGCCAAGTGTTTTGGCAGCACTACAACCCCGCCCAAGCTGGGTTCCAAATTGTCGAAACCTTTAACTGGTTGCCCGCCTTGGGGATTAGTTGGACGGTTTCCGTTGATGGCATTTCGGTTCCCCTGGTGCTCCTGGCGGGATTTGTGAGCACGCTCTCGCTGCTCTCCGCTTGGCAGGTGGATCGTAAGCCCCGCCTCTTTTATTTCTTAATGTTGGTACTCTACGCCGCCCAAATCGGCGTATTTATTGCCCAAGACTTGATCCTCTTCTTTATCGTTTGGGAATTAGAACTGGTTCCGGTCTATCTGTTGGTCTGCATTTGGGGCGGCCCCAAACGTCAATACGCCGCGATGAAGTTTTTGCTCTATACGGCGATCGCCTCCATCTTCATCCTCGTTGCCGGTTTAGCCCTCGCCCTCTACGGTGGCGGCCCGATTAGCTTTGACTTGGCAACCCTAGGCTTAAAAGATATTCCCCTCGCCTTAGAGTTACCCCTCTACGCCGGTTTACTCTTTGCCTTTGGTGTAAAACTCGCCGCCTTCCCCTTCCATACCTGGCTCCCCGATGCCCATGGCGAAGCCTCCGCCCCCGTCTCAATGATTCTGGCGGGAGTGCTGTTAAAAATGGGAGCCTATGGCTTAATCCGCTTCAACATGGGTTTATTACCGGATGCCCATGTTTATTTCGCGCCGGTCTTGGTGACGTTAGGGGTGGTGAACATCGTCTATGGGGCGCTCACCTCCTTTGCCCAAACGAATATGAAACGGCGGTTAGCCTATTCCTCCGTTTCTCACATGGGTTTTGTACTCATCGGTTTGGCTTCCTTCAGTGATTTGGGAATGAGCGGCGCAATGCTGCAAATGATTTCCCACGGATTAATTGCCTCGGTGCTGTTCTTCTTAACCGGCGTTACCTACGATCGCACCCATACGATGACCATGGACGACATGGGGGGCATTGGCCTGTTCATGCCCAAGGTGTTTGCCCTCTATACCGCTGGGGCGATGGCCTCCGTTGCCCTACCAGGGATGAGCGGGTTTGTGAGTGAATTGGCGGTATTTTTGGGCATTGCCACCAGTGATTTTTATAGTCTGCCCTTCCGGGTGGCGATCGTCTTTCTCTCCGCCGTTGGCGTGATTCTCACACCGATTTACCTGCTCTCGATGGTGCGCCAAGTGTTTTACGGATCCTTCTACGGCTCCAAAGAAATCCCGGTGTGCGATATCACAGATCCGGAATTGCGCCGGGACTTCACGGAAAACCAAGCCGCTGTCTGTTTCGGCACTGATTGTGTTCTTCCCGGTGAAGCAGTTTTTGACGATACCCGCCCCCGTGAGGTGATGATTGCGGCGAGTTTCTTAGCCTTAATTATCGCCATTGGTTGTTATCCCAAGTTAGCCACGGGGATGTATGACACCAGCACGACCGCAATTAATGGCGCAATGATCCAAGCCTACGAACAGGTGGCCCCCCTGCGGGCGCAATCTACCCCTGGGGCCACCTTAGCCACTGTTAACCCTATTGGGGGCGAATAGTGAGGAGAGAAAAGAGGATAGAGTAGAGAGAAGAGAGGATAGAGTAGAGAGAAGAGAGTTCAGTTTAGTATTTTTCCTCACTTCTCACTTCTCACTCCTCACCCCTCACTCCTCATGAAAATCCGTATTGGCAACGGTTACGATATCCACCAATTGGGGCGCGATCGCGCCCTGATTCTCGGTGGGGTAAAGCTCGATCATCCCCTCGGTTTAGTGGGTCATAGTGATGCCGATGTGCTCACTCATGCGATCATGGATGCGATCTTGGGGGCCTTGGCCTTGGGGGATATTGGTCATTTTTTCCCCCCGACGGATCCCCAATGGGCGGGGGCCGATAGTTTAAAACTGTTGGCCCAAGTTCATCAGGAAATCCAACAACGGGGTTGGCAGATCGGCAACATTGACGCGGTGGTGATTGCGGAACGGCCCAAATTGAAGCCCCATTTAATCGCGATGCGCGATCGCCTCGCCACGGTGTTAAACCTCGATATCGATCAAGTCAGCATCAAGGCCACCACTAACGAAAAATTGGATGCCGTAGGGGAGGAAAAGGGGATCGCCGCCTATGCGGTGGCGTTGTTGGTTGGGGGGGAGAGGGAATAGGGAACAGGGAACGCCTCGTGACTTGGCTCTGCCAAGTCACGCCCCTTCGGAGGCTCCGCCTCCATTACCCATTACCCATTGCCCACTCCCCTAAGGACAACCCGCCGCCGCACCATTAAACGTTCCCCCGCCATTGGCCAAGATATTGCTAAAACTGGTGTTATTCGTGGCCACATTGGCAAAGTTGACAAAATTAATCGTTCCCGCTGCATGGGTGACTCGTAAATCTGTCGCCGAAGGGTTGGGGCTATGGTTGCTGCTGAATGTGGCTACGCAGAGGCTCGGATTGGTGGCCGTCGCCCCGGTACTGGTTTGGAGGTGAAAACTGTGTAACCCAGCTTGGGGAATCATATTGTTGATCAGTTGAGCATTATGAATCTGGCCATCATTGGAGGCTTGAAAGAGGATGCCATTGCTGTTAGCTCCGAGGGTGCGGATGTTGTTGCCATCGGCGATCGCCTCGGTGATCATCCCGGTTTGCGTGGCAAGGGTGAAAATCCCGTTGGCAACAGTGTTATGGGTGGTGATCTGGTTTTGATTGAGGTTAAGGCTAGCGATCGTCCCCAATTGAGTACTGAGGGCAAAAATACCGTTACCTTGGGTGTTGTGGGTGTTGATGTGGTTTTGAGCAATGTTGGCGGTGGTGATCCGGCCATTGGTTTGGGTGGTGAGGAGAAAAACACCATGGGCTTCAATGCCGTTGGTGCGGATGTGATTATTTTGGGCGGTGGCGTTGGTGATAGTACCATTGGCAGCGAGGAATTGGATCCCGCTGGCTTTGGCGTTGTGGGTGATGATGTGGTTGCCGGTGGCGATCGCCTCCGCAAAATTCGTACTATTCAACGCCGTAAAACTAATCCCCATCGCCCCCACATTCTCAGTCCCATTCACATAGTTAGCCCCCGCCGTTGTCACCTGATTATTTTGTACTGTTGCACGGGTCAAAGTTCCACCATTGGCGGTGATATCAATCCCCATACTCCCTAAACCATTCGTATTCACCTGATTATGGGCAAGGGTGATCTGGTCGGGGGTACTGTTGGTGCTGGAAATGACGATCCCAGGGGCGCGATTTCCCCCCGTGGTGAGTTGATTGTGGCTGGCTGTCCAGTCGCCGAGGTTGACATTATTGGTCAAGGTGAGGGCGATCGCCTTCCCTTCATCCCCTTGGGTTGCAACCCGATTCCCCGTTAGGGTTGTCGTCGTCACTGTGGCGTTATTTTGCACCGTCATCGTGATGCCATCCCCCGCTCTGCCTTGGGTTATCGCCGTATTATTGCTCACCGTCACATTGGGGAGGATACTGCCGATGCCGCTGGCTTGAAGTTTAATTCCATCCCCATCTTCTCCCGTCGTTTGGTTGCGATTATTGAGAATTTCCACAGCAGCAATCTGGCTATTATCATTGGCAGAAATCACCGTGCCATGGGCTGTTAGACCCCTGGTTTGGGCGAGGTTGTCACTTAAGACTAAGCGGCCAAAATTTTGACTATTGGCGGCAAAACCAAATAAGCCATAGGCCTGCTCACCGTTGGTAATACTGGTATTCCCGGAAAGCGTCGCCGTCGTCAATGTGGATTGATTAGATGCAAAGGCTAAAATGCCGTGGGATTCCTCGCCTTGGGTTGTAATCTGGTTATTTTGGATCGTCGCCGTTGCCAACGTGGAAGGGGCATAACTCCCTTGGCGGGCGGCAAATACAGCAATACCATTGGAAAGCGTTCCCTGGGTGCTAATGCTGTTCCCCGTCACCGTGGCCTGATTCACCGTGGACTCATTGGAAGCAAAGGCAAGAATGCCACCAGCACGATCCGTTGCATAACTACCATAGAGGCCACTGATGGTTCCGCCCCCTTGGCCCAAGGTGGTGACGGTATTGCCGCTAATCGTGGCATTGTTTAAACTGCTCCGTACTGTGGCAAAGGCCAGCAGGCCATTGGCATTGATGCCGCTGGTTTGAATGCGGTTGTTGCTGATTGTGGTATTGCCAAGGGTGCTGTCATTGGAGGCAAAGGAGAGGATGGCGGCGGCGTTATGCCCTTGGGTGGTGACTTGGTTGCCGGTTAATTGACTTTGCCCCAATTGCCCCCCTCGGGTGGCAAAGGTCAACAGGGCAGCGGCATTGAGGCCAACGGTGGAGACTTGATTGTTGGTGAGGGTGGCGCGATCGAGGCGGCTGCCGGCCTCGTTGGCAAAGAGGAGGAAGCCATTGGCTTGATTCCCTTGGGTGTGGGCGGTGGATTCGGTAATGGTGACGTTTTCAATTCTTGCGCCAGCTTTAGCAAAGGCAAAAATGCCATGGGATTCATTCCCTTGGGTGGTGGCTGCGCTGCGGTGGATGCTTAAATCCTGGAGGACGCTACTGGTATCAATGAAGGCAAAGAGGCCATGGCTTTGTTGCCCTTGGGTGGTTAAGCGATTATCGGTGAGGGTGATGTTATCGATGCGACTGGTGGCGTTGCGGGTACGGGTGTAGAAGCCGTGGGAGCCTGTGCCGGTGGTGTTGATCTGGTTGCCCGTGAGGGTGGCGGCGGTGAGTTGGGCGGTGGTTTGGTTGAGGCGAACCCCGTGGGCGGCGTTGCCACTGGTGTTGATTTGGTTGGTGGCGATCGCCATCGTCCCCGTCACATTCTCCAAACTGATCCCATCGGCCTGATTCCCCCGCGTCGTAATCCGGTTCTCACGGATAATTAAATCCCTAACCTGATGACCCCTGACACCATCTTGACCGCTGGGGGGTTGAATCGTAAAGCCGGCCAAATGGGAACCACTCCGCATATTGACCGTGGTATGAATCTGGGGAAAGATGCCACTGTTGGATAAGGGAAGGATGACGCTACCCAGTTCGCGGGTATCGATGCGTTGGAGCGGCCCCGTTGACCAGAGGCGGACATTTTCAGGGACGTTGATGGTTGCAGTGGCGGGTCGGCTGACGTTCTGGACATAAATAATCGTGTTTTTATTTGTCGGGGCGACAGCAATCGCCTCCTCCACCGTTGCAAAGGGACTTTCAAACCGGCCATCTTGCCCCCCATTGGGATGCACATGGAGGAAATACCAAGGTTGCCCGGTTTCGGGGTTGGTGGCGACGACGGTACTGTTAAAAGCGATGGTGGTTTGTTGTTCGATGGCGATCGCCTGGGTGCGTTGGGGAGCCGTTTCTAAACGGGCCAGGAGGCGATCGGGATCCCGGGAAGGCTTCGACCCCCCCCAATGGGCCCCGATTTGAAAAGAAAGATGGTTCCCAAAGAGGCGATCGTTTTGGAAGTTAAGGCCGAAATTCAGGCCCCGCATCGGATTGGCCGTTAAGCGCAGACGATAGCCTAGGGTTCCCTCGCTCCCTGTGGGTTTGTAATAATAGAGGCCTCCATAGCCCCGCAATTCACCGCTGCCCACATTCAGCAACCGCGTCCCCACCTCAAAATCTGCCCCTTGAGCAGCAGCTTCATAGATTTGCTGTCGTTGCAGCACCAAATTTAAATCATGGTTGCGAAAATAGTGGTCGGTAATTTGGAGGCCGGTATCGAGGGCGAGTTTCCGGGTTTCTCCTAAGGGCAAATAACCATTGAGGCGAAAATCCCAATCCCCCAAACTTTCTAAGCCTAAGCCCAATTGCTGAAAGGAGTTCACGCCGGTACTCTGTTGGTCATAGCCGAGATAGGCTCCCCAAACGCGGCGGGTGTTGGGGTTGGCAATGCGATAGCCCACCATCAGATTGCTGCCTAGGGGATTTCCCCCCTCCATCCGTACTTGCCCGTAAGTATAGAGGAGATTACGGCCAGGGGTTTGCAGGAGGGGATAAAAGGCATCCAGGTGGCTAAATCCCTCATACCCCCCGGAGCCGCTGTTGTAGCCGACACCGACTCTCGGTTGTACGGGAGCAGGGGTTTCGGAAGCGATCAGTTCGTTAGCGTGGATCGCTCCTGCGGGGGAGAAGGCGATCGCCAAGAGGACGGCGGAAGATAAAGCTGTGCTTTTCATGAAGAATTTAACGAAGAATTTTCGAGGATGATCCAGGGATCGAAGGGGCGAGGATATTTTTGCTGACTACGGACTGGATCAATGCACCCCAAAAGTTCTTTCTCGCTTCATTATCGGATTCAGTGTTAATTTTTATGTAAAGTTTCCGTAAACCTACTGACTTTTTTTGATGAAATTTTCTCTAGATCATTGCAAAATTCAGCAGTCTCCTCGAAACGCTCTGCGCAATACCCCCTAGGGGGGGGATGGGCGATCCCATAGAGCAGATCAGTCCAAATATCCCATTTTGGGATTATCCGAAAATGGGTTTATTGTGAGTAGCGTACCAATTAGTGCTAAAGACTAAGTACAATGGGGTCTATTTTTCGTTATGAGTATGATGTATTCCGCCGCTGTATGATTGCGGCTCGTAAGGACGCAAAACTTACCCAGCAATCTATTGCTACAGCGCTGCAAAAACCCCAGTCTTTTGTTGCTAAGTATGAAAATGGTGAGCGACGCTTAGATGTTGTGGAATTTTTAATCATTGCTCAAGCAATCGGCGTAAATCCTTGTAATCTTTTGAGTGAAATTGAGCGGAAAATTCTTGAAAAATTCAATGAGCAAAAACCATGAAAACATACGACATTATCACCCTCGCATCTCAATATGTTACTAATTTAGCAGGACATAAATTTGATGTTTTAGATATAGCCAAACCTGTCACCATTAATTCCGCAGTTAATTTATCCAAGGTTATTTCAAAACTTTCACCTTTTTTAGGTAATTTAATTGAATTTAATACGGTTGAATTTTTGAATCAGCAGGAAAATTTTTCTGATTTTGGGAGATGGGAAAGGCAAGATCCAGGGTTTCCAGACAGTATTTTTGTAGGAGATATTCAACCAACGCCAGGATTAGAAATTAAGGCATGGTTTCCATTGGCTACTGAAATAACTGCACGATTTAAAGATAGCCAGAATCATTTTCAGTTTGATCAGACTTATGTTGCAATGTTGGCCTGGCTACCGGAGAAGGTTATTTATGGAAAACCTTACATTCTTGATGTTTGTGTTGTTTCTGGTTTATCAGTGGCTTTGGCTAGAGATACCCATTACCACAATCCGCCAGATTATCTTGTTCTGGAACCGGAAGACACAACCCAAAGAACGGCAAATCTCCAGCAAACTAACACCAGTGGCTATAAATTTCAAGGCTCTACTGATGAGTTATTTGCTGCTCAAAAAATGGTTGATTCATGGGGTGCTGAAGGGAAAATTTACAAGCCAACTCAAGAGTATCAAAAACTTTTGCGAGAATTATTGGTGCGATACAGGTACAGGCTAGATACTAATTTTGCCAAAATGGATAGAATTGTCCATCCTGGTGTTGAAGCGTTTAAGCGGCGTGTTTATAATGTTGAGGCTTCTGGTCTGAAGGTAAGGGAATGGAAGAAGTTGTTATCGAGCCGTAGGGAAGATGAAGTCAGAAAGTCTCTCCAGGAACATCTCAATCTTTAAAAAAGAGAATACTGATGAGCTTTTGGGTTGAGGAATCGCTGGACACCATAATAAAAGTAGTCAGGATCAATCTCACAAGCATAGGCTTTACGGCTATTTTTTGTTGCTGCTAAAGATGCAGTAAATAACCCACCGAAAGGTTCCCAGACAATATCATTTTGATCACTTGAAGACTGAATAATCATGCTCATTAAGTCGAGGGGTTTTTGATTCAGATGTAATGCTTTGCCGGAAGGTATTTTAATTCTTTCACTCCCTCTCAGAGGTTGGCGTTCCCATACATTTGTAAAACCATGGGGACACCTAAATTTTGAGCGCATTTGGCTCCATTCTTGACCTGTTAAGGGTTGATGACCATTTACAGAGAAGTAGGGTTTTCCCTCGCAATGACCATGTACATTAGCATAATTGACCAGTTTTTCAAACATTTCTGGGGGTGGAAAGTACCATAAATGCCCCTGATCAAAATATTTTCTAGTGGCAGCATCAACTACACCGCAAGCATCGTTTGCTTTTTTCAAGGGTAGTTTAGATCGTTTCCATTCCTGTAATAGCCAAGCTTTTAAGGTAAGTTCATTAATTTTAACCTCTCTGACGTATTGAACACATACCTCAGTAACAACTGGAAATCTACGAATTTTTTCGGTGTTGACGTTGCCGGCAATATGACTTTTGCCTTTATTCCAAATGTTGCAATTGACATATCGCCAACCATATTGTTCTAAGATTGGATGCACAACTGCCCAACCAATTTCTGAGTTCCAGAACCAGAGTGTTGTGCAAGGCATGGCTGCTTTTGACCATGCTTCAATATGGCGTTGATACCAGTGGGGCAAGTCAATGTGATCGGATGTATCTCCTTCAAAACCAAGTACGCCATAGGCTCCATCTGAAATAATGACAGTAGGCTGTTCCCAGTTTTTGTAATAGTCGAGGCTATCGCCTAAAAATAATGAAACTTGTTCATCCCGCCACTGAGAGAAGTTAAGTTGTGTATTGAGGTTAACAACTTTACCGCGCCCCACTGTACTGGTGGCTTTTGGTTTGGAAATTTTGGCGGAACTGTTTTTTGAATGAGCTTGATTCATGAATGTTGTCTGAAGTTTCGTGCGTTTTAGCCCATTTTAGGATATTTATGTCACAAAAGATGCTAGAGTTCGCATCTCTATAGGTTATTTAGCTCTGCTTTTTTCCTTCATGGGGCGATCGCCCCCTCTCAACCTATCCAACCCACTACCCCAACCAAAACTGTAGGGGCGAAAAATTTTTCGCCCCCACGCAGGGCTTGCCTCCCACTCAAAGCCTGTTCTCAATTTTGTCTAAAAGGGTGGGTATAGCTGGTCGGTTTCCCATTGTTTGGGGTTGTTTTGGATATATTCTCGAATCTGGTGTAATTCAGGCTCACTACGGATAATGCGTTCCCAATAATTGCGTTGCCAAATTTGATCAATAGTTGTGTTTTTTCGCATCCATTTAGTGACCCCAATTTTAAAACCTCGAACAATGGAACCAATGGTTTTTGATGTGCCTTGGGATTGGGGCGAAAAATTTTTCGCCCCTACGGTGGGGGGGTTAACAATCCAAATAATGCCGTGGATGTGGTTGGGCATAATGATGAACTGGTCAAGTTGAACATGGGGAAAATGGGTGGGAATTTGTTGCCAACCTTGCTGGGCAACTTGGCCAGCGGGGTTGAGGTGCATGGTGTTTTGGGTAATTGCTCCGAAGATGCATTCACGGTTGTGGGTGCAAAGGGTGAGAAAGTATGCCCCCATCTGGGTATAGTCATAGCCCCGTAGCCGGATCGATTGGCGATGATGGATCTGCGGGTTGTCGGGCATCGGCGGCGGGGATTTAGTCATGGATCGCTGAGGCTGTGGGGGCGAAAGATTTTTGTGCCTCCGGCAGGCTTACGCCAACGCCCCTACGGTTATTTAATCAAATTTTCCATTATTTAATCAAATTTTCCATTTCCCTCGTTACTTGAATCTGCTAAGTCATACCCGCTTGGAGGTTCTGCCTCCTTCCCTGTTAACCAGCAGCACTAAGAAAGCATTATCTTAAATTCAGTGCTAATTGGGATCATTCCCAATTTCAACCCATCCCCTCAATCAAAACCTGTAGGGGCGAAAAATTTTTCGCCCCCAAGCCAACCTTGCCCCCACGCCTAAACCCCTGAATTGCTTCTAGAGTAGATAACTTCCGTTATTCCCTAAATAAATCTAGAAAATCACCGAAACTACTGAAAATATCTGCGGCTTCCACTGCACTACTCACTACATCAATTGCTTCTGCCATCTGAACTACAGAATCTGCCACGTCTAAAGTACTAGCGGCACTGTCGGCTAAATCCATTGTTGCACTTACTGTTTCACTCATTTCTGCAAGTACCATCAGATTGGTAATATCTTCAGCAACCATTAAAACTGCATCCAAACTGCTTGCATCTTGATTCTGTTGTATAGACTGATTTTGCTCAATAGCTTTCGTCAGATCACTATGACAATAGCGGCATAGTTTTGCTTCTGCACGAATGGGTTCAGCACAGTAAGGACATTTCTTCATTAAGCTATCTGGAGAGCTTGAAGTTGTGAGTTCTGCCACTTTTTCTATTTTTATTTTTTTCAAGAACAATGCATGAATAAATGCAACGATAAACATCATAAATCCATAGCACCACCACTTGCTAAATGAGTAGCCTTTGTTTTTTGCAATATTTGCAGGAATAATAGCTAATCCAGATAAAAATATTGCTCCTACTATGGTTGTTATACTGCAATAAAGAATAGCAGCAATAATAGCCCCTAAAATAAGGATGGCATGGTTACATTTATCAATAATTGTGTTAGGAGAATTCGGTGTGTCCATTTGTGTTTTCTAGAAAATCAACTTAACAATGTGGAAAATATAGGGTGGGCATACCCACCCATTTTGAGTATTTCTGGATCTAACGAGGGACAAAGTTGTGTGTAAATTGTCGCCACCGATCAACTTTGCCACCCACGATATTAAGGGTTGGTATATAAACAACGTTATCAGCACGGTAATAGGTAATTTCGGTTCGTTCTGAGTTGCCTAAACCGTAGGCCGTAACAATGTCTTGGGCTAACCGACAACTGATCAGAAATCGCCCCATATTAATTGAGCCATTATTCGCAGAATAATTCCAAGAATACCCATTAAATTCATAACCCCCATTGCGATGAACTTCTTGGCATGAGTTGTGGGTGATTTCAAACATTTTAGCAATATGAACGTCGTAGCGACGTAAGCCACCACCCGCATCAACCGTTGTGTTTCTATCAGGAACTTGAAGGCTTGCTCCAAAAAAGCCATTTTCATTATAAGTATCAACCACAATAAATCCAAGAGGAACGCTAGGTCTAGCAACTGCGATCGCCACGATATTCAAACCTAAAACTGTCGAAAATAAAGCCAAAGCAGACTTCAATAATAACCGTTTATTCATGATTCTCCGTAGTTCTTGCATTACAACTAGATTGAATATTAATCCCAAGCACATTCAACATAGTGACCATTCACCCATCCTTCAATGCCATTGACTCGCGGATTGGGGCCACGAACGACACGAATGTAATACCACATATCTTGATGACGAATAAACCGAACCAAATTGTCGTTATTTAACCCAGCAATTGCTTCTCCATTGGGACTACGGCGAACTGCCAACTGTCCCCGTTCAATGTTCACAACTAAACAATGCACAATTGGATTAGCCTGAGCAATGGTTTGATCCGGTTCTGTTTGTGTTTGAGCTTGGCTGACAGTTCCGCTAGTGGTTAAACTCAGCACAGCGATCGCACTTGTGGTAAAACCTAGAATATTTTTGATCTGTCTTTTCATGGTAAAGAGTCCTCGTAATATGTAAACAAGCTTCAAATTGAAGGTGAATGGCACTCTAAGATGCTTTTGACAACATCTATAGCCCCCTTAACGGCTGCTATTTCAAGGAATGCCTTTAGTGGAATTACAATTTGTGTCATTGAAGCTCCTATTCCTAAGCTAGCAATAATTTTAGTAATTACACCTGGCAAAGCAATTTTTGCAGCAAGCCCTCCAGAGCCAAAAGTAATTGCACTCGGTACAGTAGTTACAACGACGATAATAAGCCCAGTCAATAAACCAATAATCAAAATTAGCTCAGTAATACCAATGGATTTACAAGCCAATACTGATTCAGAATGAGATTGACCAAGGAGGAGAGTACAATCAAACAAGAAAAGTAGATTCATGGTTTTCAAATTAGAAGAGGTTTAAGCTCATTGAGGCTTGATTGCTCCAGCTTCAATACATTTCTTGTGAGGTTGGATGCGTGGATCAGATGTTGAGCGACATTGCCAACGACCATTATCCGTTAGTAACCAATAATAGCCATTACTCGATGCTCCTACTGCTTTTGTTGCCAGTGCAGGCTGGGCAATTGTCCAGATTAAGCAACAAGCAATGATTGAAAGAAAGATTCGTTTAATTGTTTCCATGATTTAGTCCTTTTGAATAAAAATGGCTCCGTCAGTGATTGTAGGGAACCTCGAAAAAAAGATTGTGTTTGCAAAGTACTCGTTCAAAACCCTTTGTCAGAAGTAAATCAGTTCTATTTTTGTGACTTATCCTCTCTTCACACCATCCGTTTCTCTCCAATCTCCCAG
>NZ_JAYGHW010000109.1:0-12956 GCF_034932185.1 Spirulina sp. CCNP1310
GGAGCCGGGGCGCGAGTGGCCGCCGCCGTGACCGCCGGAGGCGTGGCTGCGAGCCGGGGAGGAGGAGGGGCGTCCGCCGGAGCGGGCGCCGCCACCACCGCCGCGGTTGCCCTGGCGTTGGTTGTTTTGTTGGGAACGGCTGCCGTTTTGCATGGGGCTGAGCGGCAGGGGGCCGTTCAGCGACGGGGTGCCGCCGGCGGGTTGGAAAGGGTGGTCGGTGCAGACGGTGATCGTCTGGCGGATGGTGCGTTGCACGTCGCGTAGGACGGAGAGTTCCTCGGGGCAACAGTAGGCGATGGCCTGACCTTCGGCGCCGGCACGAGCGGTGCGGCCGATGCGGTGGACGTAGGCTTCGGGTTCGTCGGGGAGGTCGTAGTTGATGACGAGTTCCACGCCTTTCACGTCGATGCCGCGCGAGGCGATATCGGTGGCGACGAGCACGCGGGACTTGCCGCTGCGGAAGGATTCGAGGGCGCGGGTGCGGGCGCCTTGGGATTTGTTGCCGTGGATGGCGTGGGATTTGACGCCGTCTTTTTCGAGGGCGCGCACGATCTTGTCGGCCCCGTGTTTGGTGCGGGAGAAAACGAGGATGAGGCCGGTGTGGTATTGTTGGAGATGGTGGAGGAGCAGGCGGTGTTTATCGGCCTTGGTGGCGACGTGGCAGAGGAGCTGATCAACGCGGTCGGCGGTGGAGGCGGCGGGGGTGACCTCGACGCGCACGGGGTCGTGGAGGAGGCTGTTGGCGAGCTCGCGGATGGACTCGGGCATGGTGGCCGAGAAGAGCAGCGACTGGCGGCGACGGGGGAGTTTGGTGATGAGGCGTTTGACGACGGGGGCGAAGCCCATGTCGAGCATGCGATCGGCCTCGTCGAGCACGAAGATCTCGACGCGGTCGAGGGCGACGTGGCGTTGGTTGAGGAGGTCTTCGAGTCGGCCGGGGGTGGCGATGACGATATCGACGCCGCGGCGGAGGGCCTCGATCTGCGGGCGCTCGCCGACGCCGCCGAAGATGACGGTGTGTTTCACGGGGACGTGCGCGCCGTATTGGGCGATGTTTTCGGCGATCTGGGCGGCGAGCTCGCGGGTGGGGGTGAGGATCAAGACGCGGGGCGCGCCGGGGACGCGGGGGGCGTTGGACTTGATCAGATGGTTGAGGATGGGGAGGGAAAAGGCGGCGGTCTTGCCGGTCCCGGTCTGGGCGATGCCGATGAGGTCGCGGCCGGCCGCGACGGGCGGGATGGCGCGGGCCTGGATGGGCGAGGGATGGGTGTAGCCTTTGTCGGCGAGGGCGCGTTGGAGAGGCGCGGCCAAGGGCAAGGACGCGAAGGTGACTTCGGAGGATTCTGGTTGCATAACGGTGTGACGCCGGAGGGCGCCATGGATCGATGAGACGAAGGCGTATCTGACGGCCTCTCATCGAAGAATCGTCCGAACGTGGAACCGGGGGCGCCGGTGAGGCGCGGGTTCCGTGAATCGGGCACTAACGGCGAGGGGCGCGGCGGGTGCAAGCGGTAATCTCGCGGCGGGATAGTGCGGTCAATCGCCGCGTTGCAGGAGGGTTTGCGCGAGCAGGGCGGCGGCGAGGCGGGTCTCGACGCCGAGTTTGGGGAGGAGGTTGCCGACGTGTTTTTTCACGGTGCAGACCTGGGTGTTGAGGATGATGGCGATCTCGGGGCTGGTTTTGCCTTGGGCGATCCAGAAGAGCATCTCGGCCTCGCGGGGGGTGAGGCCGAGGGAGCGCAAGTCGTCGGGGGTGGCGGCGCGAGATTGGACGCGGAGGGTGACGAGTTCGGTTTGGTTGACTTGCGAGGTGGCGCCGCGATGGAGGAGGAGGCGGCGGCCGTCGGGCAGGGGGGCGTGTTCGGCGTCCGCGGCGAGGAGGCGTGCGAGTTCCGCCTCGCCGCCGAGCAAGTCGATGAGGGTCCGGGCTTGGGCGGTCGCAAAAAGGAGCTCGTGAGTGAAAGCGCGGGCGAGGAGGACGGGTTCGTCGAGCAGGGTTTGGAGGGCGCGCTCGGCGGTGATGCTGCGTTGGAGGGCGGCGTCGAGGCGCTCGTTTTGCTCCTGGAGGGATTTTTGGAGTTGCCGGATCTCGAGGTGGGCGCGGATGCGGGCGAGGACTTCTTCGGGGTAAACGGGTTTGGTGAGGTAGTCGACGGCGCCGGCTTCGAGGCCGCGGACCTTGTCGTAGGGATCGCCGAGGGCGGTCATGAAAAAGACGGGCACGTCGCGGCCGGCGGGCAGGGCTTTGAGGCGACGGCAGGTTTCGAGGCCGTCGAGGCCGGGCATCATGACGTCGAGGAGGATGAGGTCGGGCTCCTCGACTTCGAGGGCCTCGAGGGCGGCTTCGCCATTTTCGCCGACGAGGACTTTGAAGCCGCGCTCGGCGAGGAAGTCGAAGAGCACGGTGATGTTGTCGGGCGTGTCGTCGACGATCAGCACCGTGGCGGTCGGGGCGGGGGCGGTCATGTGGGATCGGCGGGGGCGAGGTTGCGAGTTTTGAGCAGGATCTGGCGAATGGCACTGGCGCGGTAACGGGCGGCGAGCGAGTCGAGTTGCAGGCGGAACTCGCGGTCCGGTCCGGTGGCGTGGGCGGCGTCGAGTTGCAGGCGCAGGGTGTGCAGGTCGGCCCCGCGGGCGAGTTCGAGCCAGGCCGCGAGAGTGTCGGGCGGGGGGAGGGGGAGGGCGGCGATGGCGTCGGGCGCCAGAGGCGTGATCGCCGGCTCGGTCGCGGTCGGGACGAAGGGGGGTTCGGTGAACGTCCAGACGAGATCCAGTTGCTCGCCGATGGTGCGGAAGAGCAGGGCTTCATCAACGGGCTTCGGCACAAACGCGTCGCAAGCGGTGGCGGGGGCGAGGGTTTGATCGGGAGAAAAAACGCTGGCGCTCACGGCGATGAGGCGGGGGCGCGGGGTGAACTCGCGGAGGCGGCGGGCCGTATCCGCCCCGCTGATACCGGGGAGGCGGAGGTCGAGGAGGACGAGGTGGGCGCGGGTGCTTGACCAGGAGTCGAGCGCGGCTTCGCCGGTGGCGGCTTCGGTGACCTCGAAACCGACGCCACCGAGCATTTCGCGCAGCACGGCGCGGTTGGTCTCCACGTCATCCACGACGAGCACGCGTAGGCGCGGGCCGACGTAGCCGGTGATGCGGAGCGGGGAAGCGCTCGCGACCGGCGCCTCGGCCGGGGTGAAGGCAAGGTCGAACCAGAAGCGCGCGCCGCCGCCGGGCGCGGCATCGACGTGGATGCGACCGCCCATCAGGGCGACGAGGCGTTGACTGATGGGCAGGCCGAGGCCCGTGCCCCCGGGGTCGTCCTCGTGCGGGCCCTGGTGAAACGGCTCGAAGATGGCTTCGCGGGATTCGGGCGGGACGCCGGGGCCGGTGTCGGTGATCTCGAAGCGAACTTTTTCGGCGGCGCGAGAAAGGGCGAGCGTGACACGGCCGCGGGGGGTGAACTTGATGGCGTTGCCGAGCAGGTTGATGAGGACCTGGCGGAGTTTCGTCTCATCGGCCATGACATGAGCGGGGACGTCGGGGCCGAATTCGAGGTGAAAGGAGAGGTGTTTCTCGGTGTTGCGCGGCTCGCAGATCTCGGCGACGCCGGTGGCGAGGCGGCGGAGGGAGCAGGGCCGGAGTTGGAGGCGCATTTTGTCGGCCTCGATTTTCGAGAGGTCGAGAACCTCGTTGATCATGCCGAGCAGGTGTTGGCCGTTGCGGTCGATGACATCGATCCGCGAGCGGCCCTTGGGCGACAGGGAGGGTTCGCGGCGGAGAATTTGGGCGAAGCCGAGGATGGCGTTTAGAGGGGTGCGCAGCTCGTGGCTCATGGCGGCGATGAAGGCGCTTTTGGCGTGGTTGGCGCGCTCCGCCTGGCGCATGGCATCCTCGGCGAGGAGTTTGGCCTGCGCGAGTTGGTGCTCGCTCGCGCGCAGGGTGGCGGTGCGTTCGGCGACGAGCGTTTCGAGGCGTTGGGCGCGGGCGAGACCGCGGCGGGCGGTCCAGCGCATGGTGGCAAACATGAGCGCGAGGACGAGGGCGACGCCGGCGAGGGCGGCCCAGACCGACAGCCACCACGGGGGCGACACGACGTAATCAAAGGCGGCGATCGGGCTCAGGAGGCCGTCGGCGTTGCGCGCCTGTACTTCGAGGCGGTGGCGGCCGGCGGGGAGGCGGGCGATCTCGCGGGTGGTGCCGAGGGTGAAGGGCGACCAATCGCCCGCGCCGTCGCTTAGCAGGCGCGAGCGATAGGTGGTGTGGGCGGCGTGGGCGGGATCGGGCGTGGCAAAGGCAAACGCGATCGCCGGGTGATTGTGCGGGAGCTGAGCACCGGTCGGCGATCCGGCGAGGGCGCCGGAGGCGTGCAGGCGGAGCGTGGGCGGAGCGGCGGGGGCGGGCAGCCCGCGCAAGTCGAGCCGGAGCAGGCCGCGTTCGCCCCCGACCCAAAGGATGTCGCCCTCCGGCAGCAGCGCGTGAATCTCGCCGACGGCGGTGGCGGTGGCGGGCAAGACGCGAAGGGGCTCCGCGGCATCGCGGGCGGTGAGGCGCACTTGCCAACCGAGGTTGGCCGCAACGTCCTCCGCCGCCGGCCCGAGCACCACCCAGCCTTCGTCGGCGGAGGTCGGGGCGAAGCGCGTGATCCGGCGTTGTTCGCCCAAGGTGTCGCGGGTGGCGTGGTCGAGGAGGTTGGGGAACTCGGGATGACCGAGGTCGAAGATGCCGGTGGTGGTGACGGCAATCGGGGTTTCGCCCCAGCGTTGCAGGTCGGAGGCTTCGCCCTGGGTCATGGCGAGGTCGCGTGAGAGGTTGGAGCCGCGGGAGACCTCTTGACCAAACATTCGCATGGTGAGTCTCGCCATGCCGATCAAGTTCGGCCCGCCCGGCGAGGGGTCCGCCAAGCGGCGAGGGACGGGCACGTCGTGGCTTAGGTCGCCGTGGCTGCTGATCGTCCACCACCCCAGCTCGGTCTGCTCGAGGACGGCCCGGGTCCAGGCGGTGGCACGACGGTCGAGGACGTCCCAGCCTGTATCCGTAAGCTTGATACGGCGGGCGCCCAGGTCGCCGGCGAGGTAGAGCAAGTGAGGATCGGCGACCGAGGGGTAAAAACCGGTCACGCGCACGGGGCTGTCGGGGATGAGTTCGAAGCGGTCGTCGCGCAGCGTGAACACGCCGTCGGTCGAGCCGGCGAGCAACTGACCCTGAAAGACGGTGAGCGCGGAAACGCGGTTCTGGGGGCCGGGCAAGGGAGCGAAGCGGGCGCGGCCGGGCGCGGGGTCCGGCGTGAGACGATAGACGCCGGCCTCGGTGCCGGCGTAGAGGCGGCCGTCGTGGCGAACGAGAGAATGAACGGTCGGCGAACTGAGGCCGTTGAAGCGATCAAAGCGCGTGAGATGGAGGGGATGATTCAGGCGGACAATCTGCCCTCCGACGCCTGCCCAGAATTGGCCGCCGGGATCACCGACAATCGGGCGAACGACACCCGGCGGAAGTCCGGTGGTGCTGTCGATGGTCGAGGTGATGTAGCCATCGGCGCGCAGGAAACGCAGCGTGTTGTTTTGATCCACCCAGGCCAAGGCCTCGCCGGGCAGGTCGAACACAAAGTTGAGGCGGGCGGGGATTTCTGGAGCAGAAGGGAAACGACTGCGGCGCACCTCGCCGTCACGCTCCACGTTCACGAGGGTGCCGTCATGCAAGACCAGGCGCAGGCGGCCTTCGTCGAACTCGGTGAGGTGCTTGACGGCGTCGTCCAGAGGCAGCGTGAGCGTGCGGTCGTGTTGCCACGCGCCTTGGTGCCAGCGGGAGAGTTTCTGACGAGCTTCGAGGCGGTAGAGGTGGCGGCCCACACCGATGAAGGGTAATTCCGGGTGCCTGGGGTCCAGATCCCGATAGTGTTGCGACCAAGTAGTCCACCGGCCCGTCGGATCGCTCCAACCGGCGCTTACCTCAGTGGGCGCACCGTCACCGCGAAGGGCGAGGCCCTCGGGCAGCGGGGTGACCATGTAGAAATTCGTGCTCAACACCTCTCGATGCTGTTTTTCGGTCGGTCCAAGGTCCTCCCAATCCCAACCGCCACCGGGCCGTGGTCGGGCGCGAGCGAGAAAATGGCGGGCCCCGACCAAGATACTGCCGTCGGGCTCGCCCAGCACTTGGTGAACAAGCGACTTAGCGGGCAGCGGAACTGTTTCACTGAACCGGCCGTCATGGAGCAGCAACGCGGCGCCGGTCGTGAGGATCAGCCGGCCGTCGGCCAAGCGCCCGATTTGATCGTGGCGAACTTGATTCCGGGGAAGTTCGAGCTGGGCAAGGTGAACGTCGGCATGGCCCAGTTCGGAGGCTCGGGCGGTGGTGAGCCCGAGACCGAAGATCAGGCTCAGGCCGCCGATGACGTAAAGTTTTCCCGGGAACACTGGGTGGCAGAAAGGATTTTCAACGCGGCGGGAGCAAGGCTGCGGGGTAGGGTGTTCTCCCTTGGGAGAATACCCTAATTTCTCCCTTTGCGCTAAGGTGATCTACGTAATGCGTGTATCCCGAGTTTTCGACCATTGCAGCAACACCATGAGATTTATCGCGGCGGCGGTAGGTTTGCCGCTGGCGATTTTGCCGCCCCATGCCATCGCGTTGCCGACGGGCGGCCAGGTCGTCGCGGGTGACGTGTCGATCACCTCGGCGGGCGCGCGCATGGACATCACGCAACTCGGGCAGGCGGGCATCGTGAATTGGGCGGATTTCGGGATCGGGGCGGGCGGGGTCGTCAACATCCACCAAGCCGCCGACGCCGCGCTGCTCAATCGCGTGGTCGGGGCCAACCCGTCGCAACTGCTCGGGCAACTCAACGCGGCCGGCCGCGTTTATCTCATCAACCCCAACGGCGTGCTCGTGGGCGCCGATGCGCGGATCAACGCAGGGAGTTTTTTCGCGACGACGGCGCAGATCGGTGACGCCGCCTTCCTCGCCGGCGGCGACCTCGCTTTTTCCGGCGGCACCGAGGCCGGTATCGTCAACCTCGGCGTCATCCGCGCCACGGCGGGCGATGCCGTGCTCGTCGCGCATCGCGTCGTCAACGCCGGTGAGGTCCACGCGCCGTCCGGCGTGGCCGCGCTTGGGGCGACTACGGAGTTTATCTACTCGCCCTACGGCGACGACCGCCTGCGCATCGTCACGTCCGCCACCGGCGAGGGCGCGGCCGACGGCAAGGGGGTGGACAACAGCGGCCTGGTGGACGCCGCCGAGGCGCGCCTGCAAGCCGCCAACGGCGACCTCTACGAACTCGCGGTCAACCAGACCGGCGTCGTGCGCGCCACCGGGGTAGAGCGGCGCGACGGCCGTGTGCTCCTCACCGCGACCGGCGGCACCGTCGCGGTCACGGGCAACCTCACCGCGCGCAACGCCGATGGCTCCGGCGGCGAGGTGCTGGTGGGCGGGGATTACCAAGGCGCCAACGCCGCCGTGCCCAACGTCGCCTTCACCCGCGTGGGCGCGGAGGCCGTGATCGACGTCGCCGCGACCTCGCCGACGGGCGACGGCGGCCGGGCCATCGTCTGGGCCGACCAGCGAGCGGATTTTGCGGGCAATATCGACGGTCGCGCGGGTGGGTCGGGCGGCGACGGTGCCTTTGCCGAGGTCTCGGGCAAACGCGTGCTCAACTTTGCCGGCCGCGTGGATCTCACCGCCCCGGCCGGTCGCGCCGGCGACCTGTTGCTGGACCCGGTCTCGCTGGAGATCGTCGCCGACGGCACCCAGAGCGACCCGATCAACCTCGATAATAACGTGTCGCTCTTCGGCCAGCGCAACGGAACCGAAACCTCGATCCTGCTCGTCTCGACCCTCCAGGCCCAGCTCGCGCTCAGTAATGTTACTTTGGATACGACCTTGGTCGGCCCGGCCGACTTTCCGGTGGGAGTTCCCCCTGCGGAACCGATCAATTACACCGACGGCTCCATCATGGTCTCAGCCCCGATTTCCTGGACTTCCGGCAATCGGCTGACCTTCGACTCGGGCAACAGCATCCATGTGAACGCCAACATCGACGCCGGCGCCAACGGCTCCATCGAGTTCATCGTCGGCCCGGTGCAAAACTCGTCGATTTCGAATGCTTACTTTACCTTGCCCTCCCTCACCGGCGATCTGGTGCTCGCGGAGAACGCCACGCTCACGGCCGACACGATCATCGCCCGCCGGGGCGGGGAGAATCTCGCATCGTCCTTCGTCTTCGACGGGCCGGGCGGAAGCATCGATCTGCGCGGCGCGGTCACCACCAACGTGCTCGAGATCGGCTACCGTTTGGAACAGTCCAACGGCGATGGCGGTTTCATCCGCGAGATCACCGCCACCAATCCCGCCAATCGCATCAACATCCTCCGCGCTGTCGATCTGGGCGGCCTCCTCCAGGGCGACGTCACCATCGCGGACGGCGCCGACGGGCTCACAGTCGAGGGTGTCTGGGTCGCGGGTCGGGGCGCCGACATCACGCTTTCCACCGTTGGCGATTTGACCCTCGCCGCCGGCGCAGCGTTGAGCACCGGCCTGCTCTACGGCAGCGAAGATGTCCCGCCCTACTCGGACATCGTGCTCGCCGCCCAAGGCGGCCGCTTCATCAACCAGGCGGGAGCCGCCGCGCTGAACCCGACCGGCACCGGTCGCTTTCTGATCTATTCGGCCAACCCCGCCGACGACAACCGCGGCGGCCTCACGGGCGCGCCGGTTTACAACAAGACCTTCGCCGCCAACCCGCCCGGTAGCATCACGCAGACCGGCAATCGCTTCCTCCACGAACTGGCCCCGGTGATCACGGTCACCGCCAACAACCAGACCCGCGAATACGGCGACGCCAACCCCACTTTCACCTTTACCCTCAGCGGCCTGCTGGCGCCGGATGCCGCCGCCGACGTCTACTCCGGCGCGCCCACGCTCGCCACCGCGCTCACGGCCGGCAGCACGGCGGGGACCTACGCCGACGCCATCACCGTGAGCCAGACCGGTTTCACGCTTTCGGACTACGACTACGGCTTTGCGGGTGTCGCGGGCGATCTCACGATCACGCCCGCCCCCCTTGTGGTGACGCCGGCGATCACCACCCGCGAATTCGGCGACGCCAATCCCGCGATCACCGGCACGATCACCGGTTTCAAGAACAGCGAAACCGTCGCCGATCTCACCACCGCGCCGAGCTACGTGACTCCCGCCACCATCCTCTCCCCGGTGGGCACCTACGACATCACCGCCAGCGGCGCGGCCTCGCCCAACTACACCTTCACTTACGCCCCGGGAACGAATCGCTTCAGCGTCACCCCGGCACCGCTCACCATCAAGGCCGATGACGTCGACCGGCTCTACGGCGCCGCCAACCCGGCGTTCACCGCCACCTTCACCGGTCTGAAAAACGCCGACGCACCGGCCGATTTCAACAACCTCGTTTTCACCACACCCGACTCCGATGTGAACACCGGCATCGGCAACGCCTACGTCATCCGCCCGGCCGGCGCGACCAACGCCAACTACGACATTTCTTTCGCGGACGGCGCGCTCACCATCAACCCCGCGCCCCTCACCATCACCGCGCCCGCCGCCGCGATCGAGGTCGGCGATCCGATCCCCGATCCGTCCACCTACGTGGCGACGTTCACCGGTCTGGTCGCCGACGACACCTCGGCCGACTACGCGGGCTCGCTGGTCTTCACCAACGAAGCGAGCGACGGTGCTCCGTTTGGCAACTACGCCATCATCCCTTCCGGCGTCGCCGATCCGAACTACACCATCACCTTCGTCAACGGCCAGCTCACCATCGGGGGGCAGGTGCTCACCATCACGGCGGACAACTTCACCCGTCTCTATGGCGAGGCCAATCCGCTGTTCACCGCCAGCTTTGCCGGATTCCTCCCGGGCGATAACGCGAGCGTGCTGACCTCGCCCGTCACGTTCTCGACCGCCGCCGTGCCGGACTCGCCGGTGGGCACTTACGCCATTATCCCGGGCGGCGCCACGGCGGCCGACTACAACATCTCCTTCGTCAACGGCACGCTCACTGTCGATCCGGCCTCGCTCACCATCCAGGCCAAAAACGCCTCCCGGCTCTACGGCGCGGCCAACCCGGCGTTTTCGGCAACCTTCACCGGTCTCGTCGCCGGTGACACGGCGGCCGACATCGGCGGGATCACCTATTCGACCAACGCCGTCGTCAACTCGGCGGTGGGCGGCAGTTACTTCATCCGGCCGGCCGGCGCGACCAACGCCAACTACACGATCAGCTTCGCCGACGGCGCGCTCACCATCAATCCCGCGCCCCTCACCGTCACCGCGCAAAATGCCACACGTCTCTACGGCGCAGCCGATCCGGTGTTTGCCGCCGACTTCGCCGGTTTTGTCGCGGGCGATACCGCGGCCACCGCCGCGCCCGGCCTCGCTTTTGCGACCAACGCGGTGGTCAACTCGCCCGTCGGCACCGGCTACGCGGTGACGCCCTCGGGCATCACCAACGCCAATTACGCCGTCACCTATGTGCCCGGCGCGTTTAGCATCACCCCGGCGCCGCTCACGATCACGGCCGATAACGCCCAACGCAGCTACGGCGATCCCAACCCTGCCTTCAGCGCCACGTTCGCCGGACTCGTCGCAGGCGACACGGCGGCCGCGTTCCCCGGACTCACCTTTGGCACCGCGCCGCTCAACGCCGCCGTGGGCGCCTACCCGCTCAACGTCACCGGCACGGCCAACGCCAACTACACGACGACCTTTGTGCCCGGCGAACTCACCGTCACGGCCCGCCCGGTGGTGATCACGGCCGAAGACGTGAACGTGGTTTACGGCGAGACCTTCGCCCAGCCCGGTTTCGCGATCACCGGCCTCGCGTCGTTCGACACCGCCTCCGTGTTGGGCTCGATCGAGGTCTTCGGCGCCGGCACCAACGCCGGCACCTACCCGATCAACATCACCGGCGGGGCCAATCCCAACTACGCCGTGTCCCGCGAGCCCGGCACGCTCACCATCACGCGCCGCCCGGCCACCATCACCGCCGACGACGTCACGCGCGAATACGGGGAGGCCAATCCGCCCTTCTTCACCGCCACCTACGCGGGTGTTTTGGAAAGCGACCTGTTCGCCGCCGGCGTGCTTTTCTCCAGTGCGGTCGAGCAGTTCAGCAACGTCGGCACGTATGCGATCACGCCCTTCAATTTCAGCAACGCCGCCAACTACGACATCACCTACGTCGCCGGTGCGTTTAACGTCACCCCCGCGCCGCTCACGCTGCGGCCGGCCGCGATCAGCCGCGTTTACGGCGACGCCAACCCCACGCCCGCCTTCAGCGTGACCGGCCTCAAGGGGACCGATACCCGTCGGGTCGTCAGCGGGGCCACGGCCGAGGTCCCCGCCGGGCGCGCCGCCCCGGTGGGCGAGTATGCCTTCACAGTCACCGGCGCCACCGCGACGAACTATACCATCACCGCCGAGCCCGGCACGCTCACGGTCAGGCCGCGCCCGATCACCATCATCGCGGCCGACGTCACGCGCGTTTACGGCGACGCCAACCCGACCTTCACCATCGCCAATGCCAACACCAACCTCCTGCCCGATCTCGACCCGATCAACGAGGTCGTGCGGCTCGGCACCACGGCCACCTCGACCTCGTTTGTCGGCAACTACGCCATCACGCCCGAGTTGCTCGATCCCAACTACACGCTCACCGCCGCGACGTCCGGCACTCTCCGGATCAACCCGCGGGTGCTGAACATCGTGATCGAAGACGCGTTTCGTTACTTCGGGAACGCAAATCCCGACTTCACCTACCGCCTCCTCGGAGCGCCGCTGCCCGAGGGGTTGGATCTCGCCGGCCAGATCGACCCGCGCCTCGCGGTCAACGCGGACACCACCTCGCCGGCGGGATACTACACCATCATTCCCGGCGGCACTGTTGACCCGCGCCGTTACCGACTGGGTTCGGTCGATCTCGGCGTGCTTACCGTCGCGCCGCGTCCGGTGACCATCAGCGTTAGCAACTTCACGCGGACTTACCCGGCCGGGACCGACCTGAGCACGATCACCCGCTTCGGCGATTTTACCTTCGAGAGCCGCCTGTTGGACGGTCTGACGGGTGAAGAGCTCTCCTTGTCTCTTCCCAGATTCACCTACCAGGTCTTTCCCACGCCTTCGACCACGGTCCAGGTGGTGCGCGATGACTACGCCGAAGTCCTTAGTGAGGCCGGGGGAAACTTCCTCGGGGGCTACGCGCCCTTCTTCGCGCCGCTTCCAACCGAAAATGTCACGGTGACTTTCCCGCGCGCCCCGGGTCTCGCCGCCGTCGGCCAACGCCGCGAGCTCGGCATCGTGCCCACCGGCAACTTACTCGGCGGTAACTCCAACTATGCCGTGACCGCCATCGAGCCGGGAAGGCTCACGCTCCAACGCCCATTCAGGCTCAGCGACGACCAGGAGCTTCGGGACGTGATCGAGCGTCCGCCGTTGGTGGTGCGTTCCTTAAACGATTACCGGACCAACATCGGTCTGCTCTTTAACGATCACGCCGAGGTGGGCGTAACCATGGTGATGGATCATGTGGCGTCGCTTTTTGCGGCTGGCACCGCGAATGACGATCCCCTGGTGCAGGCCATCTTCGGCTCCGACCTCAAGGGTATGGCGGGGGCAAATCCGGCCACCATCCGCGCCTGGCTCAGCGACATCGGGAACGACCCGGCCAAACGCGTCTTGCTGGCCGAACCCCTTGCCAACTACGCGCGGGCGCTGCAGGACCGGCCGGCCTCTACCTACACGGTCGGCGAATCTCGTTTTGTGGAGGTCATCCAAGCCCAGTTGCGCGATGAGCGCGCCAAACTGGTGGATACCCTGGTAGAGGCGCGGAATGTCTGGCGGAAGCAGGCGGCCGCCGCGCCCAACATGGCCGCGATGTTCGACGGCACGGAACCTTATGGAGACTTCATCAAAACCGGGGTGGAAAACTACCTGGTGGAGGC
>NZ_JAYGHW010000110.1:0-10240 GCF_034932185.1 Spirulina sp. CCNP1310
CTGGGAGATTGGAGAGAAACGGATGGTGTGAAGAGAGGATAAGTCACAAAAATAGAACTGATTTACTTCTGACAAAGGGTTTTGAACGAGTACTTTGCAAACACAATCTTTTTTTCGAGGTTCCCTATATTTACTCATCTCCTAATTGAGATGCACCCATCGATAACGTCTTTGATTTCCTCCTGCCGTTCTGAGCTAATCGCTTCACAGCCATCAGTCCAGTTTAACAAATCTGTGACTGTGGCTTCCCGCAGCCATTTCTGAGTTTGCTGTAATGCCAGAACCACGGCGAGATCAGGCTGATTTTTCAGGGTTTGATAAAAGTGAATCATGAAAATCGCGGTGGAGATGTCGGCTACTGTCCAGAGGGTGCTGATCACGTTGGGGGAACCGGCGAGGATGAAGCCGCTGGGAAGGCCGATATATTCATCGCTGGTGGAGGAGATGTCGGTGATGCCGGTTTCGCAGGCGGAAAGGGTGACGAGGCGACAGTTGCCCAGGTCAAGGCGCAGGATATCTTCTAGGGTGAGGCATTTTTGCAGGTCGAGGAATTTGCCCTTTTTGAGGGGGAGGTAGCGGGTGGTGTCGTCGGGTGTGGGTGGGGGGGTAAATTCGCTTTGGGCGAGGATAAGGGCGGATTTGAGGGGGTTTTCAAAGTTGAAGTAGCCGTGACAGGAGAAGTGGGTACAGTGGGCGTTTTTGAGGGTTTGGGGATCGATGGCGGTTTTTTCGGCTTGGTCGTGTTTGAGGGTGTGGTGGGGGTCAAAGAGGGTTTGGATGGCTTCGACTTCGATATCGGTGAATTGAAGGTCTTGGGTGGGGTTTTGGATGGCGAAGAGTTGGTTAAAGTGGGGACGTTGGTTGATGCGGTTTTGGGCCTGTTGGAGGACTTGGCAGTTGGGGGCGTAGGCGATTCCGTTGGGGAATAGGTCTTGTAGGGGGATTGGGCGCAAGCGTTGCGCCCCTACGGGGTCATCCTGTAGGGGCGAATTGCATCCGCCCTCCATGTTTGCGCCCTCTTCGATGGTGATGGGTAGGGCGTGGAGGGGGAAGAGGTGGAGGTAAAGGTGGGGGATGAGGATCAGTTTTTGGCAGGTGGGGAAGGTTTTAAACAGGTTTGCAAGGATTTCATCGAGATGGAGGATTTTGGGGAGTTCTTCGAGGCGTTGGGCTAGGGTTTCGCGCCATTGGTCTTTGTTGGTGTAGTAGTCTTTGAGATAGGCGTTTGTCCAGTCGATGAGTTGATCCCGGTCTTCCTTGGAAGATGTCCAGAGTGTGATCCCCCCTGCTTCTGAAGGGGGGGTTAGGGGAGGATCGGGCATTAGGATAAACGTAAGAAACTTATCCCCCAAAATGTACCATTCTAAAATGGCGGTTTCTTCATCGAGTAAGGCTTGCATTGTGTCGAAATGCAGGGGTTTGTAGGGTTCGAGTTGTTGTTTTTCTTGCCGGAGTTGGTTGAGGTGTTCCGGATCTAGGTTCTCCCCTTGTTGTAGGCGGCGTTCTGCTTGGGCAATGGCGATTTTGAGTTCATCCAACCGTTGGCGGATGTTTTCGGGGATCACGCCGCCGGGATATGCGTCACGGGTGGCCATGAGTTCCACCAAGTTACGGGCTTTGCTGCGGTCTGCGTATTCAATGGCATCCTGGTATCGACCCAATTCTAGGCACACTTCCACCATGCCGAGATAAACTTTGTTCCATTCTTCATTAAAGTTGCGTTTATAGCCCTCACTATCCGCGCCAATTTCACCCCGGAGATATTCCACCTGGTCTAGGGCTGCTTGGAAGCTCTGGTAGGCATTTTCTAGGGCTTGTTGGGTCTGGGTGGAACTGTTCCCAGCGAGGCGAGATTGCGCTCGGTAGGCAAAACCAAAGTTATTCAGGGTTGTTGCTAAGTTGCGGGTTAACCCCAACCGCCGCAGAATTTCTGCTGCTTCATCGTAGGCGGCGACCGCCCCTTCGAGATTGGTGGCGGGGTTGATGTCCATCTCGGCTTGGGTTTGGCGGGCAAGACCGAGATTATTCAGGGTCATTGAGAGGTCTTTTTCTAACTTCAACCGCCGCCAAATCTGTGCAGCTTCATCGTAGGCGGCGATCGCCCTATCGAGATTGGCGGCAGGGTTGATGCCCCTCTGGGCTTGGGTGAGGTGGGCAGAACCGAGGTTAGTCAGGGTTGTGGAGAGGTCTTTTTCTAACTTCAACCGCCGCCGAATCTCTGCTGCTTGATCGTAGGCGGCGATCGCCCCATCGAGATTGGGGGCGGGGTTGATGCCCATCTCGGCTTGGGTGCTGCGGGCAAGTCCGAGGACATTCAGGGTTTGGGCGCGTTTTGGGGGGTTATCCGCCCGCAGTTCCAGCACCACCCCATAGCCCCGGATGGCAATTTCTAACGCTTCTGCATAGCGACCATAGGGAAATTGTCCAATACTGATGCAGGTATTTTCTACTAAATTTGCTATCCCTTCTGCTTCGTCGGGATTCTCAGCCAGATATCCTTGCACAAACTGGGCAATGGTATCCCCCAAGGTGGGAACAATCAACCCCATATTTTGCCGCATCACCTGATGCACTGCTGCTTCATCCCCTCCGCTTTGCCTTTCCGCTTGTAGCAGTTGCCGCCAAAATTGCTGTAATACCCCTTGCTGATTTCCCCCCGTCCCCTCCCTCGCCAAAAACGCCCCCACCGCCTGCGCCACATTTCGCAAAAACCCCGCCGCGTTCTCCCGTCCCTCCCCCTGCAACTGCGCCGCCCTCTGCTCACACACCTGCACAAACCCCTCATCCAGCAACTCCTGATGACGGTTGAGGACATCATTTTCCTCCCCACTGGGACAATTCAAGAGTTCTTGAATCAGCGCAAGATAAGCCCCCATCCGTTGTTCATCCATCGCCCCAACCCCAAAACAACACCCCCATTTTACCCCCCAACCCAGAAACCGGGTTGCCCCATCCCCCCATTTCCCCCCCAAACCCTCCCAAAAACCCGGTTCCAAACCTATGATCATTCTTAAACCCCAATCCCTACAAACCCGAACCATGGCCACCCAACAACAACCCCAACCCATCGAAACACGAGTCACCAATCTAGAACTCCAACTCACCCAAATCCAACAACTCCTCGCCACCCTCACCCCCCCACCCAAACCCTGGTGGGAACAGATTACCGGGAGTCACGCCAACGACCCCACCTTTGAAACCGCTATGCAACTCGGCCAACAATGGCGCAAAACCGCCCCCTAAAATCAGCCTAACCCAATGTATATTCTCGATACCGACCATCTGAGCCTCATCCAACGCAATAGCCAACCCGGTCAACGGATCTTGACAAAAATAGCCAGCATCGATCGCCTTGAAGTTGCTGTCACGGTCATCACCTACGAAGAACAAATTAGAGGCAGACTCAGCTTTCTATCTCAAACCAAAACCATTGAACAACAGATCATCGCCTATGAAGGACTACAAACCACAGCAAAAGACTATTGCCATATTCCCATTTTACCCTTCGATTATCCGGCTGCTATTGAACATCAACGCCTCCGTAAAACCTACCCCCGTTTAGGGAATATGGACTTAAAAATAGCTGCCATTGCTCTGGTTCAAAATGCCACCCTCCTCACTTGTAACGAGTCTGATTTTGGCATCATCCAAGAACTCTCTATCGAAAACTGGTCAATCAACTAACTCAAATCCAGAAACCGGGTTGCCCCCATCCCCTCATTTCCCGCCCAAACCCTCCCAAAAACCCGGTTTCAAACCGCAAACTTGAAACCGGGTTTCTTGCACCAACCCCTTCCCCGCTACAACATCCCTGAAACCCGGTTTCTTTGCCCCCAACATGACGCAAGGAAGGCATCAATTGGCGAAATTGCCAATGACTCCCCTTTGTCCGAACGTGATACCATCCATCATTTTCTAAAATTTTGATGATATCCTTGACCTTCATCGCCCCAACGCCAAAACAGCACGCCCATTCTGCCCCCCCCCCAACTCAGAAATGAAGTTGCCCCATTCCCTCCCTCTCTCCCCCCATTGCCCCAAAAAATTTAAACCAGACCAAAAATCTCCGGATCTATTCTGAACCTAGGGGTACTAAGGAATGGTAGATGCACCCTGATTTTGCTCCCCTTCCCGCACCCCTGAATGCGGGGAGGGGTTTTTATTGCAAAACCTGCATATTCTCAATCAGCCATTGCTCACCCTCGCGCACCACCTCATACCGCACCCGTAAATTATCATCATAGGAAGCCGCCGGATTGGGTTGGCCATTGACGTATTCCGTGGAAGCCTCCCGCACTGCCGCTTCCACCACTGCCTGATTGGGATCGTCGGGATCAACATTCACCGTTTCCACCTCGACCCGGTGTTCATATTCCCGATAGGTATTGTTCCCCTGTAATCCTTCCGCTAATTGTCGCCATTGGGTGCGGAGGGGTTCAGCCAAAATGAGGTCTAATGCTTCCACCTGATAATCAGGGCCAAAGGCCAAGGTTTTCACCTTTAGCCAAGTTTCCACCACCTGCCCCCCGGTTGTCAGATCTAAAGGATCGGTGGCTGCAATGGGGGTAGGGGGCGCATTGGGATCGGGGATTTCCGGTGCAGGGGGTTCGATCGCCAGGGGGGTGACTTCCGGAATTGGTGTTTCGATCGCTTCTTCCGGCCGATTGAATAACAATTGCCACAGTTGAGCGATGAGGAAACCAGCGATCGCCACCCCAATCACTCCCCCCGCCCCCAGGAGAATCAGCCGAGGGGTTTGTTTCGAGCGGGGAGAACGACGGGGCGATGGGTGCGCTGACGCGGATCGCCTTGCCACCGGCATTTCTGCCTCCGAAACGGGGGGGCGTTCCCTCAGCCGTGGGGGCCGGGGGGTTTCCAACACAGCCGCTTGCGGAATCGCCGGATTGGCCGCAGCAGCGGCCTCCGCCTGCAACGCCGCCCCCACCGTTAGCTCCGGATTCGGAGCCATGGCCGCCGCCGTCAGATGGGATTCCACCACTGCCCATTGATTTTGCGTTCCTGGCGTTTCCCCCTCCCCCGGTAGCTGCTCTAAATAGCTTTGCACCGATGCATCAGCAAAGTAATCCTTTAACGCCACCGTTTGATAGGCTAAATCTTGAAAATGGGGAAACACCTCCGTTTGCAGCCAACGCTCCCCATAGAGACACAAGCCCGGCAGTAGATCCGGCGCATCCTGGGAATGGGTTTGAATAAACTGCAAGGGTTCATGGTCTTGGCTTTGCTCTAATTCCCGATTGGCGGCTTCCGTTTGGCCCAACAGCAATGCACAGATCGCTTGCTCCAAATGTACATCCTGCCGCCGTCCCAACCGTCCCAGCCAATCCTGAGCCTGGGCAATCAATTGGGGCTGGCCATAGGCAAACCCCCGCGCAATCAAGGCATAGACCGCCAAATACATCGCCACCGCCGAGGGCCGCCGTGCTTCCAGTTCAAACAATTCCTGCTGCTCTGCCGTGGTGAGATAGCTGCGGAGTTGTTGGATAAACCGGAGAAAATCGTCTAGATCTAGCCCCGATTGATCATCTTTCGTGCCATCAATGCCGCCCCGGTCTTCCAGCATCTCTAATAAAACCTTCATGCCTTGGGCCCGACTGGCTTCATCGCCATTTTCACGGGTGAGCAGTTCCAAAATCCGGTAGGGCCGCAGTTTATAGAGATCGGCTTGAATTTCGCCGCGAATATTGGCAAATAGCCCTTCTCGCAGGAGCAATTCTTGGCCATAGTGGGCGGTGTGGGCCGCCTGTTCAGAGGCCCCCTGTTGCCATTGTTCCCGTCCCAATTCCAAGCTCGCTAAGGCGAGGGTGAGGACAATATCAGCGCGAACCAAGCGATTGTTGACCAATTCCGCTTGTTCTGGGGGGAGTTTGGCCTTGGGATCAATGAGGGGTTGGGCCAGTTGTAACACCAGTTCATATTCCCCCAATTCATGGAGGAGCAGCAACGCCCCCAACAGTTGGTTATTGTTGATCTCTAAGCTGGGGGACTGGGGATCGGGGGAGTTGAGGAAGTTGGCATCGTAGCGCGATCGCTCCTCCGGGTTGGCGAGGACGCTGTAGGCTTCATCCAACAACTGCTTGCGGGTATTAATCGCCAAATCACTATATTCCCGCCGGGGCAATTGCAGGGCGCGGTCATGGTAAGCCTGACTCAATTGCTGGCCATCGGCTTGAATGGGGATCCCCAAGATTCGGTAATAATCCAGCGGAATGCGCACAGTCAATTCTCCCAGCCGTGTGGCGAAAACTTTTCAGTAAGCCGAAACAAACCGGCATGAAACGAAGTTATCTTAACATCATCCTTTGCCGGGGAATGCTGAACTTTGGCCTATGGGTTGGAAGATGTAGGGGCGAAAAATTTTTCGCCCTCCCCTAATTCTCTTTTCTATCCTCTTTGCTCTATCCTCTCTCCTCCTTAAAAGGCTGTTGGCTCTCTTGCCAGATTAAGCGTTGCACAGGGGCGATCGCCCGATTCACTTCCTGGCCCTTCCGCTGGGGATCGGCTAAAAACGCCGCCTGCTCCTGGGCAATCATCGCCACATCCTGACGCACTAACCCATCGAGTAGCCCCCGCGCTGAATTGAAGAGGCTATTTTTCACCCAGCGGCGAAAGGGGATGGGGAGTTTATGGAGCCGCCAGAAGGCATTGAGGGAGGTGAAATGGATTAAGTAGGCGCGGGTGTGGGTGGGGCTGACGGGGCAAAAGAGGCAATAGATTTTAAAATCATTCCCCAAGCTCGAAGCCCAATGGGGATAGATATAGCTCACCGTCAGGGGTTCGGGGTGAAGCTGGCGCAGGGCAGGAATAAACAGTTGAGAGACAGACCAGATTTTATCGATTTTGTAGTAGCTCTGGGCTTCGTAATAGGCATCCACCCGTTGGCTCTGGGTTTCGATGCGCTCTAGCTTGGCTTCTGCCCAGGCCTGGTAATTGTCATGGAGATGGCCGTGGTGCATATCCATAAGGTTTTCAATCAGGTAGGAAAAATGGCCGGGACAGTCGATGGTGGTCCAGGAGGCGATGTAATTGAGGTGATCCCATTCTGGCAAGCCCATGAGGGGAACATCTGTGCCATCCCCCGATCCACCAAAAAGCCAGATAAACCCGTCCTGCTCCCGCACGGGGTAGGTTTTGATCCGGCAGGTGGGGAGCTTCTGCTCTGCACCTAAATAGGGGATCTCGGTACAGTTCCCCGCCGGGCCGATGTGCCAACCGTGGTAGGCGCAGGCGATCGCCTCCCCCACAACGGCCCCCTCACTCAATTTCACATGACGATGGGGGCAACGGTCTTCGAGGGCGTGAACCTGGCCTTGGCGATCGCGATAGAGGGCGATCGCCTCTCCCCAGAGGATCACCGCCACGGGTTTAGCCCCCACTTCGCTGCTTTGGGCCACCCCATACCAATGGTGACGGTTAATTCCACAGGTGCGCAGTTGAGGGAGGGCAGGGACAGAGGGGAGCGGAGTTGATGTACTCATGGCAGGGGGTAAGGGGCTGAACTCAATTGGACAATGGCCCGGTGGCTTCCCATGGGCCGGCCTGCATAGTTTGGCCTATTTTCAACGCGATCGCTGGGGGCAATGGTGAGTAAATTTAGATTCATTGGATTATTTTGTAGTTTTTGATACTGAACCCCCAAGCTTCTGTAGCTATTGATACCAAAAAATTCAAATTCTGGAATCAAAAGCAATATTTATCTTTGATGTCAGAAAATCAAATCTAAAAAAAAGCTTAAAAATAGGTAAAGAAATGTAAAATGATGCTGACATTCCCAAGTTTTTCACATTTCCCCCTTAATCTACATGATTGAAGAACACGATCCAGCAACCCTAGGCAGGTGTCTCATGGCTACCCTCACAATGCTCCCCCAAGTGAATCAACGCATCCAACTCAGCGAGACCCTCTACGAGATCTATAGCAAAATCCATCAGGTTAAAACCCTCACCAACATTGAGTATCAGATCCTCTACACCCTCAAACAGGATCAAAACTTGGGCGAAGATCATCGCAATATGCTGACCCGGATCTTCTACACGTTGGACAAGCTGGATAAACAGTACAAAGCCCAACGGTATCAACCGGCTTTCGCCTGCGCCTAAACCCCTATCCTGGGGGGATTTTCCCACCCTAGGCTAGGGTTCACCCCTAGCGCATCACTCGAAGTTGTTGTTCTCGGCGCGTGAGACTATCGCATAAAATCCGCACAATATATCCCTCCAACTGTCGTGCTAGGGCAGGATGTGCCTGCTGCATCTGCTGAAACCTGGCCTGGCTCAAACCGTAGAGTTGCGTTTCTACCTCCGCCACCACTGCATTGGACAGGGGAGGTTTGCCATAAAACCGCATTTCCCCCAATAAATTACCCTGGGTCACGGTTTGGAGTCGTTTGGTTTTGCCATCGGGGAGTTCTAAGAGAACGCTCACCCGACCAGAGGCAACGAAATAGAGGCGATCTGCCATTGCGCCGTCATCACCAACGGCCTCCCCATACCCATAGACCCGTTCCCCCGCCGCTAATGTGACCGGCTCCAAATAGGTGCAAAATGTTGCCACCTGTTCCGGTGGGAGAAATTTCTCCATCAAGATGGTGGGGAAGTCTGCCTCTATGCCTAGATTGGCGGCCAATAGCAGGTTTTCGCACCATTCCAAGCCGCGATCAATATCGTCGAAAAACTGACAACTTCCCCCGGCATCAAGGGAGCAATAGTTTTCCTGGGGGGGAATTGCGCCGCCCTGCTCTAATTGGGCGCGAAAGACGGGGGCAAGATTGGTAAAAACGAGGGTGATCTGCTGCTGTTGAGCTAAGGTGCGGATCTTGCGGCAACTCAACACCGCTGAGGCATCAACGCCGGTCACTTGGCGAAAATCCAAGACAATAAATTGCAACGGCTCGCCATCCCCTAGGCGCTGTTTTACTTGTTTAAGTAGATAGTTGGCAGTGCCGAAAAAGAGGAAACCTTGGAGTTCTAGGATAAAAATGCGATCGCCTTGGGCCTTGAGTTGGGCCAATTCTGCGCCGCTGCGCTCCACATTGCTGCGGGTGGTGGCTCCCGATAGCACTTCTTTGGCCACATCCACATGGCTGTAGTGATACATAAACAGCAGGACGGACAGGATAAACCCGACGGCAATCCCTTGTAAAAAGCCAAACAGGTTGATGGCCACGACCATGGCGACGACGGTGAGATAGTCCATGGTGGGGAGGATGGCCCAGGATTGGATCAACCATTTGTAGAGGAGGGTGAGGCCGAGATAGAGGAGTAACGAGCCAAGGACGGGCTTGGGAAAATAGGCGAGGAACCCGGAACCCAGAGCCAAAACGGCTAAACAGGGGAGGGCGGCGATCGCCCCCGTTAACCGACTATGGCCGCCAATGTTATGGACCAAGAGCGTACTGGGGAGGGCTTGGTTGCCCACCATGCCACTGCCAAACCCGGCGATTAAACTGGCTAAACCCATGGATCGCAGTTCGGTATTGAGGTTGAGATCCCGCCCCACGACCAATTCAATGCCGCTATTGCTCAGAACTAAGGAGAGGAGGCTAACAAGGGCGACGGTGATCATGCTGCCGGTTTGGGGGGCGATCGCCCCCCAATCCACCCCTCCCAAGGCCCCCAACCCCACCGGCTGCCATAGGCCCCCCGCCGGGAATGGCCCCAAGAGCCACCCCGCCCCCCGGGCCGTCTCAATGGGGATCTCGTTCACCCACAGCCAACCGTAAAAGAGGACAATCAGGGCCAAGAGTGTCCCCGGCATCACCAAATAATGTTTAAATCGCTCCGATAGCCCCAAGAGGATCGCCGTAAACAATAGCCCCACGCTCCAATAGGGCCAAGCGGCTCCCAAGGCCGGTAACGCGGCCCAAGTCAGGGGTTGATCACTCGTCACCTGAAAAAAGCCATCCACCAATAACCACCCTGTTCCCGCCATGAACCCCCCCACCACAGGATAGGGGATAAACCGGATCGCATCGCCGCCCCGGAACATTCCCAAGCTGAAGAGGAAACTGCCGGTGAGGAAGGAGGCGAGGGCGATCGCCACCGAAACCGTTAAAAATACCCCCTCTTCCCCCGCCATTTGGGCCGCAATCTGGGCCGCCATCACCGCCAGAATGGCCGTCGGGGCCGCTAGAGGCGTGGCAATCATCCCCGGCAGGCCGCTGGTGAGGGCCGCCACCACGCTCACCACCCCCGTACTCAACACCGCCATCCCCCCCCCCTCC
>NZ_JAYGHW010000111.1:0-9701 GCF_034932185.1 Spirulina sp. CCNP1310
CAGAAGACTTTATCCACTCGGACTCATGTTTGTCGATGTGGATGTGTGATGGACAGGGATCATAATGCAGCGAGAAACATCCTCAGTCGGGGATTGAGTACGGTAGGGCATACCGGAACTTTTGCGCTAGACGCAAGCAACGCTTCAGGAGAATCGACCTCTACTTTGGCTGGAGTCATCCTGTCTGAGCAAGTTGGCTCGTTGAGTGAAGAATCCCCGTCGCTTTAGCGCGGGGAGTGTCAAGGTATTTATGCCTTCATGATCGCAGGTGAATCTGAATTTTCAGTGAAAATTGACCGTTTTCGCGTGTTTTCGCCTTCAACAAGCCAGATTTAACATCAATTCTGCCGCGTTCAGCAAACTTCTCGCCAAAATTCATTAAAAACTCATCTAACCGGCTTTTAATCAGAATTAACGATGCACACCCGCATCCAAACCCCCTAATTCTATTGAGGCTATTTCCCTATGAAAGTTCGCTATCTTGCTTTACTGGCCATGGTTTCTTCTCTCAGCTTAGGGGCAGTGGTAGCCTGTGCTAATCCCTGCGCTTCTAAACCTGCTGCAACGGAGGATGTTGATCCCTGTGCGAGTAAGGGCGATCCCTGTGCGAGTAAAGCTGATCCTTGTGCGAGTAAGGGCGATCCCTGTGCGAGTAAAGCTGATCCCTGTGCGAGTAAAGCTGATCCTTGCGCTGGTAAAACCCAAAGCTCCATTGGTGGCCCCTTAGCAGCAGAACTACACGGTAAGCCCGTCGTGGTTGATGTGTTTGCAACTTGGTGCTCTGCCTGTGAAAACATTGCCCCAACCCTTTCGCAACTTGAACAGGATTATGAGGGTCAGGTGAATTTTGTCGTGTTGGATGTGAGCGATCGCACCACCACCGCCGCCGCCGAAGCCAAAGCCAAAGCATTAGGGCTAGAGGAATTCCTCAAGGCCCATAAAGCCCAAACGGGGACGCTCACGATTGTTGAACCAGAAACCGGCAAAATCCTGGCTCAACACCGCAACAATCCCAATATCGAAGCCTATACCACCGTTCTCGATACCGCGATCAATTAATAGTTATATCCCCACTTCGTTGTTAGTGAAGATTTCAGTCCTCATTAACACCCTTGGCGTAGGGGCGAAAATTTTCGCCCTTCCCCTTTTTTGATAATTAACTCCTCACAAATCCCATGACTAAAGTACCCCTTAATCCTACTCAATCTTCACGATTAAAGCCAGATCGCTGCTCTCAAAAATGGCCGATCTACATCGGCTTAGGCATAACTGCATTAATCTTAGTCCTCACTGTTGGCTCAACGCTGGGCCGTCCCCTAGAACACTTTATTTCCCTCATTGAAAACCGCTATCAACAGTGGTTTGATCAACAAAATACGACCAATCCTTTCATCCTCCTACCCCTAGCATTTTTTGGAGGATTACTGGCTAGTATCTCCCCCTGTATCTTGGCGCTCTTGCCGGTCAATCTCAGCTACATCGGCACGTTAAAAATCACCTCTCGCTGGGATGCTTTCCAAAAGGCGGGCCTGTTTGTGCTCGGAGCGGTGACGATTCTCAGCCTCTTTGGTTTAGCCTCTTCCTTTGCCGGGGCGGTGATGGTGGATTATCGCGGCTATATCAATATTGCCGTGGGGTTGATCATGGTGGTGATGGCTCTATGGCTAATCGGCGTGATTAAGTTTTCGTTACCCCAAACCCATCTAAATTTCCCTAAAGCTGGCCCCTATGGTGTGGGTTTAACCTTTGCTTTGGTGAGTTCTCCCTGTGCTAGTCCGGTACTCTTTGCTGTCCTAGCAGCAGCGGCGGCTACGGGTTCGCAGGTAATGGGAACACTGACCATGGTCAGTTATGCCTTGGGTTATACGGGGTTAATTTTTCTCGCTAGTTTGTTTACCGGGTTGGCAAAGCAAAGTCGGGGCTTGCTGACTCATTCGGAGGGGGTGATTCGCTTTGGGACTGTGGCATTAATGTTAACGGGGGTTTATTACCTGTGGACGGGGATCAGTTGGTTTATGGGAATTTAGCGACCTTTGAGGGCGAGTTGATCGAAGGTGAGGGCTAAGTCAAGGAGAAAAATCGGTTGTTGGCCGTTGCCCAAATGCCAGAGGGCCACATACTGGCTGAGGCGGCGGAGCATTGTCGAAGCGTCCGGGAGGGTTTGGATTGTTGCCATGGGTAATTCCATCATGTTGGGTAACTCCGTGACCTGAATCCCCCCTAAACCCTGGGGTGTACGCACCAAAATTAAAAAGGGTCGGGTTGTGGGGGCGTTCAAGTCTAAAAGCTGTTCTAACCTTAATAGCCTCACCGTTTCCCCCTCCAAATCTAATAACCCCACATCATCAAAATCTGGGTGCAATTCCGGGGGGCGGGGGCTGATTTTTACCACCACTTTCATCGGGAGGGCAAAGAGATGGGGGCCGATCGCAAAGACAATCACCCGCATCAGGTCGGATTCAGCGCGTTGGTTCATGGTTGACGGCCTGCGGCTTTGAGGGCAGCGGTGAGGGTAGTGAGGATTTCCTGCTCCACATAGGGCTTCGTGAGGTAGGCATAGGCCCCCAATTCGAGGGCGATCGCCTGAAACTTATCCCGACTCCGAGAGGTAAGCATTACCACAGGGATTTTCGCCCATTGCAGATCCTGGCGCACCGCACTGAGAAACTCCAACCCATTGAGCCGGGGCATCTCAATATCACAGATCATCCCATCAACGGAGCGACCACTGCGTAAAATTTCCAACGCCTCCCGGCCATCTTTAGCCTCAATCACCTGCTGACCTGCCCTTTTGATGATTAACCCTAGGGTTTGCCGCTCAGTGAGGGAATCATCAATCACCAAAATCGTCGTTTTTGCCGTGGGGGGAGATTCCGCCATTAAATCCAGTGGCGGCGGCGTGGCATCGGCGGGATGGCTGGAGGGGACGTATAGCCCCAGGGCTTCCGCTGCTAAATCCGGCGGGAGGGGGGTACTGGCGAGGGCTAAGGGTGGGGTGGTTTCTTGGATTTGGCGCATCCCGTTGCGTTGGGTATATTGCACCAACATCGCCCCATCAATCACCAACGTTAGGCGACCATCGGCGAGGATGCTACAGCCGTAAAGGTAGGGGGGAGGGGCGATCGCATCGGAAATCGGCTTAATCACCAACTCCTGCTCCTCAATCACCTGCTCCACTTCTAAACCCAGTAAACCATCGGGGGTACGCAGTAATAATACCGGGGCAATATTTTGCGGCGTGGTCAGCACCGGCTGTAACTCGCCATTGCCGGCCAAGGCCAAGCGGCTCGTCGCTAACCGGGGCGGCGATTTAAACAACGCCCCCAATTCATAAACCGGAATCGTATATTCATCTTCCGCCTGATGCCAATCCAGCACCTTTTGCCCCGCCAAAACCCGCAGCTTTTCCCCCGGAATTAACACCTGTTCAATTTCATTGGAAACGAACCCATAAACCGATTGCCCCGCTCGACAGATCAACAGCCGCGCACTGAGCAACGATTCCCGAATTTGAATCGAAAACGTCGTTCCCTGATTGCCCCGGTCGATGAGTTGTAACGTCCCCTTAATTTGAGCTAATTGAGTTTTGACCACATCTAAGCCCACCCCCCGGCCGGAAAGATCCGTCACCTGGGCAGCGGTGGAAAACCCTGGTTCACAAAGAAGCACTAATAGCCGCTCTGCTAATTCGGGACTGTGGCGCATTTGGGCGGCTTCGGTGGGGGTGATGAGGTGGTGGGCGATCGCCCGCTCCAAAATCCGCCCCACATTCAACCCCTGGCCATCATCCCGCACCTCAATAATCGTGCGGTTCCCCTGGTTATAGGCCGCAATCTCAATCTGTCCCTCTGCGGGTTTTCCTCGGCCCCGCCGTTCATCTGGCCCTTCAATACCATGATCAAAGGCATTGCGCACCAAATGCAGCAGGGCATCATAGAGGTTTTCCGTTACTGTTTTATCAATTAAAACCCCAGCCCCCTGAATTTTCAAATTCACCGCCTTTTGATGCACCATGGATAACTGTTTTACCATCGGCGGAAACCGTTTTAACAGCCCCTCAATGGGCATCATCCGCGCCGATTCCATGTTGTCCCGCAGTTGCTTGGACAGGCGTTTTTCCCGCTCAATGGTTGAAGCCGTAGTGCGTACCAACAGATTCATATCTTCCGTAGCTTGGGTAAGCTGGGAAGTCTCCTCTAAGGCAGAATAAAGGAGGCGATGGAGAGTGGAAACCTCCTCCCCATTGGTTTCTTGAGGCAGCAATTCCCGCAATTGTCCGAGGGTAAGACGATGTTTTCGCAGCCAATCCGCCAGCTTTTGCACCGAGGTTTGGAACTGTTCATCTCGCAGAGACAACTGGTTTTGATTAATCAACAATTCCCCCACCAAATGGTTAAGGTGCTCTAGTTGATCGAGGTCAATGCGGAGGGTTTTGCTAATTGGTTTGGGGGTGGGATTGTTGGGGATGGGGGTGGGGTCGGGTTCCTGGGTGAGGGTGGTGATATCGTCGCAGAGATCGCTGGCCAGGGTGATGCTGTTGGGGATGGGGGTGGCGGGTTGAGAGATTAAATCTGGCTCTGGGGTGCTAGTCCGTTCAATTTCCTCGATCGCCTCCTTCGGTGTGATGGGGGGTTCTGTGGGTGTGGGATCAATAGAGGGTGCTGCGAGAGGAGAGGCGAACCCGATGAATGGCTGCCAAGCCTGGCTCAATGTTGCGCCATGGGTGCGATCGCCTGCCAAAACCTGACGCTGTGCCGTTTTCAAATCCACCAAAGCCAACGCCGCAATGGCCCGAATCTCCTCCGGGGTCGTCATCACCGCCGTTTGAATTGTTTCGGAAAGGGCCGTAAATGTGGGCAATCCTAAGGATTCTCCCAAACCAATAAACACTTCCGTTTGTTCCTGTAACAAACCCGCTAGGGCCAACTCATCCCCCCCCTGCTCAATCAAGCTTTCTAACTCCTCAATCCGTTGCTGCACCCCCATTTCAAAAATCGATTGGGTAATATCAAACCCCATTTCTGAAGAGCTAGGCAGGGGGGGCTGATGGTCAAAACAATTCCCCAATTTACGCTGAAAACGGGCAAAAATATCAGCGGCATGATTCAGTAACTCATCATCCTGACTATGCTCCCCCGCCAATTCTGCACTCATCGCTAAACGCAGACATTCATAGCCCTCAAACAGCATCCCCTGCACATCCTGATCAATCATCGCTTCGGGGGCTAACAAGGCCCGGAAAACATCTTCTAGGTTGTGGGCGATCGTCATAATCGTGTCTCGCCCCACATTCGCCGCCGCCCCCTTGAGGGTATGGGTGGCTCGCATCAAGCTATAAATATCCGCAGTAGCCGCCGTTTCATTGAGGGCCAGCAATTCCTGCTCAATGGTGACAAGGAGATCCTGAGCTTCAGTAACAAAGTATTGATAACCTTCGGGATTGCGCAGTGTGGGAGCAGGTTCCGGTTCGGGTTCCCAAGTTTCCACCTCCCAGGTTTCAGCCGGTGGGGAGAAGGGTTCTGGTTCTGGGGGGCTGGGTTCCGGCTGGATTAAAAAGTTATCGAAGGTTTCCAGTTCATCAAGGCTGAGTTCATCCAAGGTCAGGAAATCACTAGCCCCAAAGGGATCAGCAATGGTGGTATTCTCCTCAAAACTGACGCTGGGGAGGGTATGGGCGATCGCCTCATGTTCCACAGCGTCCTGCTCCTCCGGTTGATCAGCGGTGAACGGGGGGCTATGGTGTTCTGGCCAGTCAAAACTGCCGTTATCTGCCGCTTCTGTGGCATTGATGTCAGCAAAAAGTGGCGGTTCTGACAGGGGAGCATCGGGTTTTAGGGGATCGGGATCGAGCCAAGTCAGGGGTTCAGCCATGGCAGGATCAGGAGTGATCACGGGTTCCTGTTCCCAGAGATCCATCTCCCCTGGATGGGATAGCGGGGTTGTGATCACGGGAGTTTCTGGGAGGAGATCCGGGTTTGCCCAAGGATCCCCTAGCTGATCTGGATTGAGTTCGGATTGGGGTGCTAAGGGGGTTTGGTCGGGTTCAGGAGCGGGAGGGGTGAAAAGTTCCGGTTGAGGATCGTCATCGATGGGAATCGGTGTACTAGCGCCCATCGTCATTGTAGGGAGGGATGGAGCGACAGGCTCTGGCTCTCTTAGAAGATCATCACGCAACAGATGATCCCCGAACAGATCATCATCATCCTGAACCGGAATATTGCGGGGCGGCGGCGTAATCAGCGGCGGGCGGGCCGGTTCGTCGTCATCGATGGGGATCGATTGGCGGCGGGGGGGGCGGCTGAGTTCTTCATCTGGGTCATCATCGATGGGGATCACCGTGGAAGCTTGGGGGGTTTGGGATTGCAAGATGGTTTCAGCGGCCTTCGCCACCTGTTGGCCGATTTCGTCGGTTTGGAAATAGTCCCAATCCCGGATCGATGACCAGAGGCCACCGGCTAGTTTGTGCAAATCCCAGTCTTTCATTAATTTTCAGCCGTCTCTGCATTTCATTTTAGACCTAAGCTCCCAACTTGCACGGTATTCCCCACTAATTTCAGATCCCATGCTTGACTGCCCACACCAACGCAAGCTGATGGGCTGGCCAAAGGCAGAGCTTCACGGCTAACAATCGTCAATTTGCGATAATCGCAGTGTCAAAACTATGATTTAAGTTAAAACAATGGCCAGTAAGTACAGTACTGATGTGCGTGAACAAGCATTAAAACATATCGCAAAAGGCAAAAATCTCGCTGAAGTCTCACGTTTAATGAACATTCCACCCAGTACAATTTTCTATTGGAAAAAATCAGAATTAATTTCTCTAGGAGCAACAGGAAGTCAGATCAGATTCATTGATCCTTTCAGTCAACTTCATGTAAAAAATCATCAATCTATTGAGCAAGTCAAAACAAAACAACAATCTCTACAAATTCATAAACCTACCCTCTATCAAGAACTAGAAGCATTAGGTTTGATTGGGTTTATGGAAGATGATGCAAATCTATCCACTCAATATAAAAGTTATTTGTAATTAAGTATTTGTGAAATGCCCGGAAGGATGGGAGCGGGGCGTTTTATAATGGCAGCGTTGTTTGTGGAAAATTGCCGCCGTGAGTAAGCTCGCCCTGCTGAGTGTCAGCGATAAAACTGGAATTGTTGAATTGGCCAAAGCCCTCGTCACTGAATTTGGCTTTGACCTGATTAGCAGCGGGGGTACAGCCCAGACCTTGAGTGATGCCGGTTTACCCGTCACCAAGGTGAGCGATTACACCGGCTCCCCGGAAATTCTCGGCGGCCGGGTGAAAACGCTCCATCCCCGTATCCATGGCGGGATTTTGGCCCGGCAAGATTTGGAGAGTGATTTGGCGGAACTGAGCGCCAATGATATTCGCCCCTTTGATCTGGTGGTGGTGAACCTCTATCCCTTTGAGGCGACGATCGCCCAACCCAATGTCACCCTAGAGGAGGCGATCGAAAAGATTGATATTGGGGGGCCAACGCTACTACGGGCCGCGGCCAAAAACCATGCCCACCTCACGGTTTTGTGTAATCCCAGCCGTTATGGGGCCTATCTGGAGGAATTGCGGAGCCAAGGGGGGCGGGCCAGTTTAGAGTTTCGTCGCGCTTGCGCCCTCGAAGGGTTTGAAATGACCGCCCATTATGATCGTGCCATTTCCCTTTATTTTGCCCAACTCACCGGCAAAACCACCGAACTCAACATCACCGCTACCCCCCTGCAAACCCTCCGCTATGGCCAAAACACCCACCAAAACGCCACTTGGTATAAAACCGATGCCACGGGCTGGACGACGGCAACACAATTGCAGGGTAAGGAACTGAGCTATAACAATTTGGTGGATTTGGAGGCGGCGCGGCGGATTATTTTGGAATTCTCTGGTGATGATCCGGCGGCGGCGGTGCTGAAACATACGAATCCCTGCGGCGTGGCGATCGCCCCCACCTTAGCAGAAGCCTATGAACGGGCCTTTAATGCTGATTCCGTTTCCGCCTTTGGGGGCATTGTTGCCCTCAACCGCCCCCTTGATGCCGCCACCGCCACCGCCTTGAAAAAGACATTTTTAGAATGTATTGTTGCGCCCGGTTGTGAGCCAGAAGCTCAGGAAATTCTCGCCAAAAAAGCGAATTTGCGGGTTTTAATCTTGCCGGATTTGACCCAGGGGCCGACGGCAACCGTGAAGGCGATCGCCGGCGGTTTATTAGTCCAAGCCAGTGATGACGGCGTGGATGACCCCCAAACTTGGCAGGTGGTGACGCAAAAGCAACCCACCGAGAGCCAATGGGCCGAATTACAATTTGCTTGGCAGGTGGCCAAACACGTTAAATCCAATGCCATTGTCGTGACGAGCGATCGCACCACCCTAGGCGTAGGCGCAGGGCAAATGAACCGCGTCGGGGCAGTGAGCATTGCCCTCGCCCAAGCCGGGGAAAAGGCCCAAGGGGCCTGTTTAGCCAGCGATGGCTTTTTCCCCTTTGATGATTCCGTCCGCACTGCCGCAGCGGCCGGGATTACGACGATCATTCAACCCGGTGGCTCCATGCGGGATCAAGACTCGATCGCCGCTGCCGATGAATTGGGGTTGGTGATGGTCTGCACGGGTAAACGGCATTTTCTGCATTAAATAGGGAGGAGTGGTATGACGGGGTTGATTATTGTCGGGTTGGCGATCGCCGCCTATCTTTTGGGTTCTTTTCCCACGGGCTATTTACTCACCAAACTGCTCACGGGCCTCGATATCCGTGAGCAGGGTTCCGGCTCAACGGGGGCAACAAATGTATTGCGCACCGTGGGCAAAGGGGCAGCGGCTGCTGTCCTGCTCATCGATGCGCTGAAGGGATCTTTAGCGGTGCTGCTCGTTTACGGTGTAGGGCAGATCAGCCCGTACCTTGCCCCCACGCTGCAACCTTGGTTGGCCACAGCAGCGGGATTAATCGCCTTGATCGGTCATAGCCGCTCAGTCTGGTTGCGGTTCCAAGGGGGCAAATCCGTCGCAACCAGTATCGGCATTCTCTTTGTGATGAGTCCCCTCGTAGCCTTGGGAACCCTGGGCATATTTGGGATGACGTTGGCAGTGAGTCGGATTGTTTCCCTCGGATCGGTGATGGGGGCGATCGCCGTCGGGATTTGGATGGTTGTCCTTGGGCAGCCTTTACCCTATATCCTCTTTGGTCTGATGGCGGGCCTCTATGTGTTGATCCGTCATCGGGCGAATATTCAGCGCATCCTGGCCGGAACGGAACCCGTCATTGGTCAAAAGTTGCAAACTGATCCCCCTACACAACCCTGACCCTCAATCCCTCTCCCCAGGTCGGAAGAAGGACTTTGAATCTGGCTCTCCTTCTCCCCCCTGTGGGAGAAGGGGGTTGGGGGATGAGGGGTTTAGCCAACATTCTGCCAGTTGACAAATCATTAAAAAAGGGCGGTCTAACGTTTGAGTTCACCGGAAAAACCGGTACGCCGTGTTTTTCCGGTGCAACGAAGGGTTAGGCCGCGATGTATTTCGAACCCGTGCCATTACAGCCAGCGCTTTACTGCCTCAGCAGTATCACTGGGCTTATTGACTACTCCCCGCTCTAAAGAGACGGGGATTCCCTGGAGGGATTTCAGAACTTCCGACAAGTCGGACTCTTAGGCGAAGTCAAATACGCCTCTATAGGTTGCCCGAAGGCTTCCTTTTACTTAT
>NZ_JAYGHW010000112.1:0-4390 GCF_034932185.1 Spirulina sp. CCNP1310
AATCCTCCCAATCGCGCCACACCTCAGGATCGCCGGATTCCTCAGTTTGAAGTGGCGGATGAAAACCCGAATTTCCAATTGCAAGAGTTTGAAAATCCGGCGGAACTGCTGCCCCGGCCTCGGGGTGCGGAGCAACTAGCCCGCCAGAATCCCCCCAATCCTGACCAGGCCGCGATCATCGTCCCTCCCCCTAGCCCCGAAAAAGCCCCCGAAGAAGGCTCAACGGCTAGCCCTTCAGAAGCGATCGCCGCCCGCCGAGAGGAGACGGTACTCAGTGAAATCGAGCAACGGCGGGAAAATCTCCGCAGTAACCCCATTGACACCACCGCAGCGGAAGCGGAGGAAAATAATGCCCGCTGGTTGGCGGCGGCGGTGGTGGAGCCTCGGGCGCTGACAGTGGCAGGAAATTACCCCGAAGATGCCTGTTTACGGCGACTGTCGGGAACAACGGTTTACGGTGTAGAAGTGCGCCCCGATGGCTCAAGGGGGGAACCGCAACTGTTGCAAAGTGCGGGCCATAAGATTTTTAATGATCAGGCGCGATCGCAACTGGGTTCCGTCAGTTTCCCCGCCGTCAACCGTCCCACCCCCTTCCGCGTCACCGTCCCCTTCACCTATAATCCCGAAACCTGCCCCGGTTTAGCCGTTCCCACCCCCGAACCCACGCCTACCCCACCCCGCCCCAATACCCCACTCCCCGCCCCCCCCACCGAGGAAGACCCGCGATGACCATGCCCGCTACTTTTACCGCTGATCTCTTGGCAGCAGCCCCCCGTTTACAGGGATTGTTAGATCGCTTTGCCACCTGCCGGGTGTTGGTGGTGGGGGATCTCACCCTAGATGAATTTTTGACGGGCCAGGTGGAGCGGATTTCCCGTGAAGCGCCGGTCTTGATTTTGCGCCATGAGTTCACCCGCCAAATTCCGGGGGGGGGAGCCAATGCCATCTATAACTTGGCGAAGTTGGGGGCGCAGGTGATCGCGGTGGGGTTGATTGGCAAGGATGTGCAAGGGGAGGCCCTACGGGAGATTTTCAGCAGCGCGGGCATTGATACCCAAGGGTTAGTTGTGGATGCCAGCCGGCCAACAGTGACGAAAACGCGGATTGTCGGCCATGCGCGGCAATCGGTGAGCCAGCAGATGGTGCGGATCGATCGCAAGTCCGATGAACTGGTGAGTTTAGAGATGCAGTTAGAGTTAGCGGCGGTGATCCGCAGTCAGTTGGGGAATGTGGATGCGGTGGTTTGTTCCGATTATGGGGAAGGGGTGTTTACGCCGCCCGTGATTGAGGCGGCGTTGGGCCACGATCGCACCATTGTCGATGCGCAAAAAGGCCTACCCCGTTACCAGGGGGCGACGATCTTCACCCCCAACCTGCCAGAGGCGGAAAACGCCGTCGGCTATGGCCTCCCCGATACGCCGACGGTGGAGCGGGCCAGTCAGGAATTACGGGATCTCACCCAAGCGGCCAATATGTTGATCACGCGGGGGGATGAGGGGATGACGTTGTGCGATCGCACCGGCCAAATCCACCACATCCCCGCCTTTAACCGTACCGATGTGTTCGATGTGACGGGGGCGGGGGATACGGTGGTGGCGGCGTTGACATTGGCTCTTTGTTTGGGGGCAACGGAATGGGAGGCGGCGGTATTGGGGAATTTAGCGGCGAGTTTGGTGGTGCGCCATTTTGGGACGGCGACCACATCCGTAGCAGAAATGAAAGCCACCCTCGCCGGCCTCTGTGAGGAGATTTAATCGGCAATCCCCTGATTGATAACGTAGGGGCGAAAAATTTTTCGCCCTTCCGCCCCCCCTTAACCCAACAGTTGCTCTTTAGCGGATTTGATCGCGCTGCGCACCTGCTCAAAACCTGTGCCGCCGTAGCTGTTGCGGGCCGCCACCACTTGACGGGGGGCGATCGCCGCATAAATATCCGCCTCAAACTGAGGATGCAACGCCTGCCATTCCTCTAAGGTGAGGTCTTTTAACAGTTTCCCCGCCGCTAAACTGGTTTTCACCACCTTGCCCACCAGGTTATAGGCCTCGCGGAAAGGCACACCCTTAGCCGCCAAATAATCCGCCACATCGGTAGCATTAGAAAAGTCTTCATTCACCGCTGCTTCTAACCGTTCCGTTTTAAATTCAATCCCTTCCCGTAATAGAATTGTCATCGCTTCTAAACAGGCCTCAATGGTTTTCACCCCATCAAAAAGCGCCTCTTTATCTTCTTGTAAATCCTTGTTATAGGCCAAAGGCAACCCCTTCATAATTGTTAACAGGGCTTGCAAATGACCAAATACTCGCCCCGTTTTCCCTCGCACCAATTCGGGAATATCGGGGTTTTTCTTTTGGGGCATGATGCTAGAGCCAGTGGAGCAACTGTCTTGAAATTTAATAAAGCTAAATTCCTGGGAACCCCAGAGGATCAGTTCCTCACTGAAGCGGCTGAGATGCACCATGATCAGGCTGGCGGCACAGAGGAATTCAATGGCAAAATCGCGATCGCTCACCCCATCGAGGCTGTTAGCATAGACCCCGCCAAATTTCAATTCCGCAGCGGTGTAATGGCGATCAATGGGGAATGTGGTTCCTGCCAATGCGCCACTCCCCAAAGGTGAAATATTGGTGCGGTGGTAAATTTCCCCCAACCGTTCCCAATCCCGTTGGGCCATTTGGAAATAGGCGAGGAGGTGATGGGCGAGGCTGACGGGTTGGGCGCGTTGGAGGTGGGTATAGCCGGGGATCAGCGTTTCGACATGGGTTTCAGCCTGTTTGAGTAAAACCCCTTGCCATTCCCGCAGTTGAATGCGGATGCCTTGGATTTGATCCCGGAGATAGAGGCGAATATCTGTCCCCACTTGGTCATTGCGCGATCGCGCCGTGTGGAGTTTTTTGCCCACATCCCCCATTAATTGGGTCAGCCGCCGCTCAACGGCAAAATGGACATCTTCGGCATCAATGCCGGGGTTAAACCGGCCTTCTTGGTATTCGAGGCGGATCTGTTCGAGGCCGGTGATCAGTTGTTGCCCCTCTTCTTTACTAATGATGCCGGTGTGGGCGAGCATCTTGGCATGGGCGATGGAGCCGGTGATGTCGTATTCAATCAGTTCGATATCAAAGCCAATGCTGGCATTAAAGCGGGCGATGGCCGGATGCAAGGCGCTTTCAAAGCGATCGCTCCAGGTTTTTTTCCCTTGATTCATAAAACAGCCCCAATCACAACGCAGCAAACAACGCCCTCTATCTTAGCGGTTGCCGTGGGGGGAAACTAGCCCATGGGTCACAAATCCCCCTTACCGTTGCTATCCGGCAATCTGCCGGGTATGATCAAAACATAGCCGTTGCCGCCTATTCCTGAAATACCCATGGCCCCCTCCCCCTCAGCCCGACTCGAAGCCCGCATCAGCCCAGAAACCAAAGCCCTGATTCAAAGAGCCGCCGATCTGCAAGGCAAAAGCTTAAAGGATTTTACCGTCACCATCCTCGAAGCGGAAGCTTACAAAATCATCGAGCGTCACCAAACGCTCAAACTCAGTTGTGAAGATAGCGAAGCCTTCATCAATGCCCTAATTAATCCCCCCGAACCGAATCCCGCCTTAAAATCAGCCGTGGCACAATACAACCAAAGTATTGCGGGCTAATGGTTTTTAAAATTATGCCCCTTGCGCCGAAACAGCATATCCGCGCAGGCTTTTGTTGTGGACAAGAGAGCCTCGATCATGACATCCAAACCCAAGCCTCCCAAGATCTCAAAAAACGAGTCTGTACTGTTTTTGTCTGCATTGATGAGCCGAATATGACGGTTTTGGGCTACTATACCCTCTCTGCTTACACCGTTACGGTGACAGATTTACGAAACAATTTTGCCCAAAAATTACCCCGTTATCCTCGATTACCGGCAACATTATTAGGCCGTCTTGCTGTCACTCAGACTTGCAAAGGTCAAGGATTAGGAAAACTTTTGCTGATTGATGCCCTCAAAAAATCCTGGCACACGGCTCAACAAGTGGGATCTTTAGCGGTCATTGTCGAAGCTTTAGACGCACCCGCCTTGAATTTTTATCAAAAATATGGCTTTCAACCTTTTCAACAAGAGCCGATGAAGCTCTATCTACCGATGCAATCCATCGACAAACTATTTTCCCCCATCTAGCCAATCCTCACCCGCAACCCTAGACCAGATTTTGCTCCGAAACTTAGAGATTTATGAACGACACGCTCGAAATTAACGAATTACGAAAATAGTGCGGGAGTCTTAGAGCAACGTCAATTTATTGCGGGGATGAAAGACGACACGAGCGACTTTAGTCGCCGTTTTGGGCCAGTCATGTTATGCTAATTACATTGTATTTCAAACGTCTAGGAACTATAACAAGGCTAAAAACCGACAG
>NZ_JAYGHW010000113.1:0-1772 GCF_034932185.1 Spirulina sp. CCNP1310
TTGACACTCCCCGCGCTAAAGCGACGGGGATTCTTCACTCAACGAGCCAACTTGCTCAGACAGGATGACTCCAGCCAAAGTAGAGGTCGATTCTCCTGAAGCGTTGCTTGCGTCCAGCGCAAAAGTTCCGGTATGCCCTACCGTACTCAATCCCCGACTGAGGATGTTTCTCGCTGCATTATGGTCTCTGTCCATCACACATCCACATCGACAAACATGAGTTCGAGTGGATAAAGTCTTCTGGACAATGACACCGCAGCGAGAGCATTCCTGGCTTGTCCTGTGGGGTGGAACAGCAACAGTGAGCTTGCCGAACACCTTGCCAAAATCTAAGTACAGGACAAAAATTGTAGGGACTGCAAAAACTCAGCATCATGAGATGGGGAGGGATTGAGCACCAAATGGCGCCAATAAGCCAGCCTCAACCCTAACCGGAACAGACTCTAACTACGGCGACCGTGCTTCTTCAGCTTAATGGGCTGCCACTGATGTAACCACAACCCTGTTCGCAATGCCCAACATAGGGCTAAGGTCAACAGAGCAAACAACCGAGGCGTGAGCCGACAACCCTAGGCGTGAGCCGACAAATATTAAACTCTAAACTCTCAAGCGCTCCCCATCAGTGAGGTGTGTCGATTCGAGACAGAACCCACGGGTTTTGAAGATGCCAAACAGGGTTTCAATTCCCCAACGTAATTGCTGGGGCTTTCCGTAGGCTTTAAACTCTAGTACAATCATGGCTATATCCTAGCACACAATATAAGCCGCCCTGCAAGGACGGCGACTAAAGTCGCCGTATCGTCTTTCATCCCCGCGAAGACAGCGACGTTGCTCTAAGACTCCCGCACTATTTTCGTAATTATTCGCGGTTGTTGTCGTGATGTTCCCGACCGGAAACACTGGCTAAAACCGATTCTACGGCTTGGACTGCGGCTAAAATATCCCGCTCTTCCCCCCCTAGATAAAGGCGGCCAAAACTGCCAATGGCGGAAACTTGCAAAATATTAATACTGGCGGCTTTTTCTGCTTCATTCGCCGCCAAAGCTGCATAGGCCGCCGGTTGCACTTCCAAAACGTAGAGGGTTTGATTGGCGAGGATCATTTGGCCGCGACGGCTGCGGTTGATCAGTTGGGCTTGGTGGGGGTCAAGGTTGCGGATGATTTGGCTGGAAACGATGCGGGGCTTGAGGCGATCGCTCTCCCTCACCCCTAAACTGTCTAAAATTGCCTTCCCCGCCGTGCGGGTTTCCCCTTGGCGGCTGGCGTGGATTTCCAACAAGCCATAGAGCCGCTCCACAAACTGCACCCCAGGCCGCACCACCGTTGCTTTCAGGGCCACATCGGTGATCCGATTAATTTCAATGCCGGGGGAAATTTCAATCCACAGGGAGCTATCCCCAGGGAGGGGCAAAAATCCCAGCGCAACCGTGCCAATATAGGCGGCGTGTTGCGGTTGAAGGCTATCTAAAAAAACGTAGCTGCGTAAATCAATCCCCAAGGGTATTCTCCATCACTCGGACAAGCTGCCTCAAGAGGCGGGCTAAGAGCATTGTACTGGTTTGGGGGAGTAGGAAGTGGGAAGTAGGAAGATAGTTGACGTACTCCCCGGCATGAATGCGCGGGGATTCTCAAAGGTTTTCTTTCGGCAGGCTAAAGCCATGCCTCCAGACTCTCTTCTTCCTGCTTCTTAGACTCTTGACTAGACACTTGATTTTCATCTTATGTCCCCGTTAGACCGTCTCCACAGGCATTTTACTTTTACATCTACCGAG
>NZ_JAYGHW010000114.1:0-1579 GCF_034932185.1 Spirulina sp. CCNP1310
TGCAATTTGACGCTGAACAGTGTCAGCAGAATTGGTTTCTCTGGTTTGCGAAGAAATAGGGAAATCCTGCTCTTGACTTTGAATCACTTCAGGCGAGCTAGGCTGACTGACTTCAGTTTGACGCTGAACAGTTTCAGGAAAATTGGTTTCGCTAATTTGAGACGGAACAGAAAAATCTTGCTCTTGTCTTTGAATCACTTCAGGTGAGCTAGCCTGACCAATTTCTGATTGACGTTGAATGGTTTCAGGATCGCTAGGCTGACTAACTTCAGTTTGACGCTGAACGGTTTCAGGAGAATTGGTTTCTCTGGTTTGATGCTGAACAGGGAAATTTTGCTCTTGTCTTTGAATCACTTCAGGCGAGTTGGACTCACTAAATTCAGTTTGACGCTGAACAGTTTCAGGAGAATTGGTTTCTCTGATTTGAGGCTGAACAGGGAAATTCTGCTCTTGTCTTTGAATCACTTCAGGCGAGTTGGACTGATTAACTTCAGTTTGACGCTGAACAGTTTCAGCAGAATTGGTTTCTCTGGTTTGCGAAGAAATAGGGAAATCCTGCTCTTGACTTTGAATCACTTCAGGCGAGCTAGGCTGACTGACTTCAGTTTGACGCTGAATATTATCAAAACCACTAGATTCTATAGATTGAGATTGACTGGGTGAATTGTTTGCTTGTTGCTGGATGGTTTCAAAAGAACTAGGTTCCTTTGTTTTTAACTGACGTTGAATGGTTTCAGGGGAATTGATTTTTGTGGAATTTTTGTTGCTAGATGTTCCAGAAGGAACACCTCCTATTATTTTTTGCGCAACATTTTTAATTGAATCAATGATTCCCTTTGGAGAATTAGTTTTGGGAGTAGTTTCTGCGTTTAAATTACTTTTTTTTTCTGAAATTTGTTCAGATTGATTGGCAAAATCAGATTGAGTTTTTTGATTAACTTCACTATCAGAAGGCGTTATGGTTAGGTCTGGCTTAATCTCCTTGCCTGTTGCGATACGGGCATTATCCTTCATGCGCTGTAATAGTTCTGCCGCTGAACTGGGTCGTGTTCCCGGTGTTGGGGTTGGGGGAGTGGGTTTGCGACTTGGCGGAATTTGATCAGGTTGATCCCTATGATGGGGATCTGTATTTTGTAAAACGGGTTGATGGGTTGTAAGGTTGGGGGAAGATTCCTGCTGTTTTTGTAAGGCCACACCATCAGAAGGCGTTAACGATGAGTTGAGATCGATCGCCTTCCCTGTGGCAATCCGCGCATTATCTTTCATGCGCTGCAATAGTTCTGCCGCTGAACTGGGTCGTGATCCTGGCAGTTGCGTAGGGGGGATCGGTTTGCGACTGGGGGGGATCTGATGAGTGGAAACGGGTTGGGGATCAACTGAATGATGAGGCGTTTCAGGCTGCTTCTGGAGATCAACCCCAACATTCGCATCTGGTAACTTAATCTCCGGCTTAATCTCTTTGCCGGTGGCGATACGGGCATTTTCTTTCATCCGCTGTAATAATTCTGCGGCTGAATTGGGTCGGATGACAGGTGATGGGGGACGCACCTCCGGGTTAGAAGGTGAAACGGGGGAATTG
>NZ_JAYGHW010000115.1:0-1520 GCF_034932185.1 Spirulina sp. CCNP1310
TTGAACAAAAAGAGCGACGCACTCCCCCACCTCGCCGCAGGCAGGTGGGGGTCAAGGAGCGGTGGGTCTTAGTCGTCCTTTTTGAGCGACATAAAACAGTGTCATGATGTTAAAATTCTCCCATGAAAGTCAAGAAGCCCACCAAAATCATCAGAACCGATAAGTGGACATTAAACCCAACCGCCCAACAGCGTGTTCTGTTTGGCGAAACGGTGAAAGTCTACCGTCGGCTCTGTCGGTATTTGGTCGGCATTGTCTTCACCCATTGGTCAAAGTTGGGGGGTTTATCCTCACAGCAACAAATCCCTGCGGTCGAGCGTTTAATCCACGCCACCGCTAAACGTCCTGTGGTCAAGTACCCGTCCATGGATGGGGTATTTTACAAGTTCCCCAGCTACTATCGCCGAGCCGCCATCAGCTTTGCCATTGGGCAGGTCAGCAGCTACATCACCCGTTATCGAGAATGGCAATGTGGGCTATCGCGTCAGCGTCGGCAGGCAAAACCCCCCATCCTCAAGGCTGAAGCCGGTTGTTATCCAGTTCTGTACAAAGGTCAATGCTACAAACTCCATGGCTATCGTGCCATTGAGATCAAAGTGTTCACGGGAACAGATTGGATTTGGACAAAGGTTCAGATCACCGGGTTGCGGGAACGCCATGGAATACCGGGCAACAAAATGCTGTCCCCCGCCCTAATCTTCAATGATCGAGTTTGTCATCTCTCCGTTCCGTTTGATTGTGTCCCAGAGAAACGGAACCCGGATAAAAATGTTGTGGCAGTTGACTTGGGGATCAATACCACCGCAACAGTCACAGTCGTAACCTTTGGCGGCACTGTAATCCATCGTGAATTTATTCACCCTGGCAGAGACATAGACCGTCGAGATCAACGACTGAAGTCCGTTGCAATGCGGGCAAGGAAGACGATGGGAAAGGGAGGGAAGCTCCACAAGGGCTTCTGTGCGCAGACCTATCGCAAATGCGCCAACATCAATAACCAGATCAGTCACATCGTTTCTAAGCGGATTGTCCAGATTGCCAGTGCGTTCAACGTGGAGGCAATTGTTTTTGAGAACCTGAAGGGTTGGAAGGCGAAGGGGGGGCGGAAACGCTCGACGTTGCGCCAACGGTTTCATGGGTGGCTCAAGGCAAAAATTTGCGATTATACGGAAATGAAGTGGCAAGAAAGGGGTGGGAAGGTAATTGAGGTTAAGGCTGCCTACACCTCGAAACTGGCTTATGATGGGTCTGGGATTGTGAAGCGAGACTCAAAAAACTATGCTCTGGCTGTGTTTGCCAGCGGGAAGCGGTATAACTGCGACCTGAATGGAAGTCAAAATATTGCCGCAAGAGGGATTCTTCAGCTCACTCGCCGAAAGGACAGTGAGGAGCCTTCCAGCCAATGTTCTGGAGGTTCGCCTAGAAGCTGGGCTTGTTTGTGTGATCTGTGGACTCAGACGAGTCCGGGATTAGCATAGGACACCCCCACCTCGCCGCAGGCAGGTGGGGAGAGCTTCATG
>NZ_JAYGHW010000116.1:0-608 GCF_034932185.1 Spirulina sp. CCNP1310
CGATGCGACCACGAGGTCGCGCATCGTGACGGGTCGCGACTCGCTCGCCGCCAGGTGCGCCGCTGTTAGCGTGATGTTGCGGATCACGCCGCCGGAGATCTCCAGGTGCTCGGCGAGCAGTGGGAGGTCGAGGTCGTCGGCGCAAGGCAGGCTGCTCGGCAGGTGCTGCTGCCACAAGACGAGCCGGTCCGCCCCGTCAGGCTCGACGAACGCGCACACGACATCGAGTCGTCGCGAGAACGCGTCGTCGAGGTTGTTGCGCAATTTCGTGGTGAGCACGGCGATCCCGTCGTAACGCTCCATGCGCTGCAGCAGGTACGCCACCTCGACGTTGGCGTGGCGATCGTGGGAACTGCGGACCTCGGATCGCTTGCCGAACAACGCGTCGGCTTCGTCGAAGAGCAGCACACCGTTGACGAACTCCGCCTCGGAGAACACCCGCTCGAGGTTCTTCTCGGTCTCGCCGATGTACTTGTCGACGATCTGGCTGAGGTCGATGACGAACAGGTCGACGCCGAGCGAGTTCGCGACCACCTCGGCGGCGAGGGTCTTGCCGGTCCCCGACGGGCCGGCGAACAAGCACGTCACGCCGGCGCCGTCACCCGATC